>NZ_JAUBSX010000051.1:245-53561 GCF_036704885.1 Microcoleus sp. F4-D5
AACCCCTGCCTCAAAGCTAAAGTCGTCTGAAGACGACTAATGAGTTTTTCAGTCCTCTTTGAGAGGACTTTCGCTATAAGCCCCGTGGAATTCATTCCCTGGCTCGATCGCTCGTGTCGTAGGGACACTCCAAGAGTCCATAGGTCTCAACTTAACGTACAACCGATAGTCCGACAGGGGTTGAAACCCCTGCCTCAAAGCTAAAGTCGTCTGAAGACGACTAATGAGTTTTTCAGTCCTCTTTGAGAGGACTTTCGCTATGAGACAGGGAATTCATTCCCTGGCGGACTTGCCGGGTGGGCGGGAGGACTGGTGGACAAAAAGCTTAAGTTGAACACCTATGTGAACACCTATGGGCTTGTCCTAAGTCCCTACACTCGCCGTGTTCCTACAAGGGCTTACGACCAAAAGTGCGATACTTACTTGCGGCCCGAAGGTTGACCTTCCGTAGTCGCTATTTCCCCAGCTTCCATCAACTGCTTAAAGCGGCGCAAATCATTTGCAATTTGCTGTTCGGGAGCTTCGCCAAATAGTTTAGCAGCACCAGCACCGATCGCACCGCCCGGAGGGTTGTATTCGATGACAACTTTTACCTCTGTACCGCGTCCTGCAGGTGCCTGTTGAAAGCGCACAAAGCCAGAATTGTCAACATCAGCCCCTTCCACAGACGCCCAAGCAATTAAGCGATTTTCTTCTTCGCGGACAATCTCTGCATCCCATTCCACACTATTGTCCATCGGCGCGCTGGCAATCCAGTGAGAACGCTTTTCATCGATGACCGTAACGTGTTTGAGATGCTTCATAAACCGAGGCAAATTTTCAAAATTGCGCCATAAACGGTACAATTCATCAGCCGGTTTGTCGATCGTCACCGTCTTTTCAACTTTAATGCTTTGATTCGGATCGGCAGCAGACTGCAAACCCTCCACAACCCCCAGACCGCGCGCCGCTAAACCGCCGCCCGCAACCGCCAGCAAAGCACCTCGCAAAGAACGCTGCGACAAACCAAAAAGCACCAGCGCCCCGCCGCCAATTAAAGATGCCCAGCGTTCGGTATCGCCGCTGCTACTTTGGTTTTGTTTGTCAGAATTTGTCATTGAACTAGATTCCATTGCTTTAAACCTGGTAAATTAATAGCGAAAAATAGCAGCTAAAGGCGCCTCGTCCGGAACTTGTTCCGGCGGCACCGCGTAAACAGTTCCGCCGTTGAGAATAGTTTGAATTGCTGCCGCATTCAACAAATCTTCGTCGCCCAATTCTGCATCTGGGTGGATTTGCACCGCATTCGTATCGGGATTAAAAGTACCCCACTTCTGAACGCCAAGAGCAACAAACAGTCGATCGACCCGTCCAAAATAAGCAGCCGAAACAGCTTCTTTCAAATCGGCAGAAATTTTATCGCTTCCTGTCAGATCGCGGTATTGTGCGATCGCCTCTGACTGAGCCTGCAAAAACAAAGGTTCCACCAGCGGCAAAGCTTCTGCCCGCATCTCTTCCGGCTTGAGAAGTTTTTGATTGCCTGTAATTCCTTCTTCAACTAAATGCGGGTAGGTATTCGCTTCTCGGTAAAGCGGCAGCAAATACTCAACTCCAGCTAACACTAAAGGAGCTTTTTTATTGTGCAAATATTTGTGCAGCGCGGCATCGATTATGTGGAAATACTGCAATATTTCCTGCTGGGGTTCATCTCGATCCGGACTTCCTTGGCCGTGAAAACTTCCCGGATGCTGAAAAGAATTATTAGTACCTCCTTTTGAAGTAGCAATCCGAAACTGACCATCTTTAGCTGTCGGGTCATATTGCAGAGCCTCCTCAAGACTTTTCGGCAAGTTTTCAACTTCAACTTCCCTAGCACTGTAAGCCGTACACTCAATCAGCCTCACTTCCTTTTGACTGAGAGATAAAACATAAAATAAATTATCTCCTGTCAGCAGAGGCATCAGCGGTTTAACGTGAAAATTGTCGCTCACAACCACTAATTCCTCAAAATCCACCGGACAGCTATAGTAGCGGAAAAATCCCGAACCAACAAAAATCGCCAGCAGATTGCTTTGATTTTCCCAAAAGTTTTCCCTGTCAATTTCTGCTCGGACTGGCTCTAGCAATTCCGCAGCTTCTTTTTTGTCAAATCCGTACTCTACTATTTTGTCTTCAGCCTCTCTGATTAAATTTTTGAACCGAATCGGATTTTGTTGAATTTCTGTTCCTTGAGCGACTGGCATATAAATTGAGACGCACAATCCAGGAGATTGTTGTACCAGCGCTTTGAGTTCCTCTACAGATATTAAGTTCACCGCTGAAACTCCTTTGCTAAGAGGTTTTGTAATAAAAACAACCGATTCTTTAAAATGTATCTCTCCTGACATGGCCCCTGCGTCTGCCTAAAGTAATGATCGGCTGCTGTAGAGCATTTCATCCCCGAACTAAAACGGGGTTTGCAGCCCTGTTCAAATCCTACTGCTTATCACCTAAGATAGACGGCGCTAACTCGGCCGCTACTCTACCATAATTTAGTTTAGTCGGGTTCCACTACTCGTTATATCTGATGAAAACAAAACTGTTTCTGGGGTTGCTGTGGGCAACATTTATTGCCTACACCTTGCTGCTAGCTCCTCTCGATCGGCCCGGAACGCTAACAGTTATGGAAAAAATGCTCAAATTCCAGCTAGAAGGAATTAACCCCTACCTCGTCACCATATTCGCTCTCATGGGAGTGTGGCCGATGGTCTACGCTTGCTTTCTATTCATTGATGAGAAAACCCAAAATATATCCGCTTGGCCTGCTTTCATCGCTTCCAACGGCGCCGGCATCATCGGCTTAATTCCCTACTTACTCCTCCGCCAGCCCCAGCCACAATTTTCCGGTCGCAAAGATATGTTGCTCAAAATATCAGACTCCCGCTGGACAGGGATTGTACTTTTACTAACTACTATCTGGCTGTTAGCTTGGGCTTGGTTAAATGGAGATTGGGGAGATTATGTCAGGCAGTGGCAATCAATTCCTTTTGTGCATTTAATAACTTGGGATTGTTGCTTGATGGCTGTAATATTTCCCTCACTTCTGGGAGACGACATGGCACGCCGCAGACTCTCGGACGATCGCATTTTTTGGGCAGTCTCTCTCATTCCGCTGTTAGGGCCACTAGCTTATCTTTGTCTGCGCCCCCCTGTGCCAGAATCTGCAACAGAAATCGCCACTTTCCCACTCACAGCCGGAAATTGAAACAGTGAAAAATTTGGTAGTTTCAAGATTTAATGATATAGGAGTAAAGTTTATTTCCTTCTCGTCTGCTCGTGCCTGCCTCTCCAACGAAAGCGTTAAGGGCATTGGTGTAGTCTGTGCGTAGCGTGGACAAAAATTGTAATTGTTCTGAAAATCTCGATCGACACTTGTGAGGTGACTCTATGGAGCCAAATGATACATCGGCCCGCTACGACCGAATTGCCCAATGGTGGCAAACTAAGCATCAAGATTCAACCTACGGGATTGCCCAATTAGAACGGGCGATTAAATTTACTTCTAAGCAGCACGCAGCACTTGATGTCGGGTGTGGAAGCAGCGGACGTTTTATTAACAGTTTATCCAAGCATGGATTTGGGCCTGAAGGACTTGATATTTCTAGGGAAATGATCGATTTAGCCCAGCGGCTACATCCAGAAATCACGTTTTACCGGGAAGACATTTGTGATTGGCTGCCGCCGAAACTTTACAGCCTGATTGCAGCGTGGGATAGCACGTTTCATCTGCCAATCAACAAGCAAGCGCCTGTGATAAAAAAGCTATGCGATGCGCTTGAACCCGATGGAGTGCTTCTATTCACCTGTGGCGGCGGACATACAAGCAGCGAGGTTTCGGGAGCATTTCAAGGTCAAGACTTTGATTACAGCACTTTGGGTGTAGATACTTTCCTGCAAATTCTGGTTGAGCATCATTGCACCTGCCGCCATCTCGAATATGACCAGTATCCCGAAAATCATGTTTATATCATTGCCCAAAAGACCTAATCTATAATTCGCACCATTAAAGTGTGGGATGTCGCAACTGGTGGCTGTATTAGGACGTTGATGGGCGATCGGCTCTATGAAGGTATGAATATTCAAGAGGTAACGGGATTGACCAACGCTCAAAAATCGACTCTGAGAGCATTAGGGGCGTTGACACAATCATAAATACAAATGTGCGTTGACCTAGCCTCTCCTGTGGAGAATCGCCTTAACTTTCCTGTTGAACAGTTGCAAGTAATCTTTGCGACTCCAGCAAGATATCTCGCTAGTTCCCTGCAACGCCAGTTGTGTCGGCCCATTGCCCCAGACCGCGGTCTAGTCTGCGCTTAACACTTTGCGGAACACGACTTTATCATCGCCGGCCGCGTAGAAGTCGCGAATGCGCGCCTCCTCCTCGTAGCCGCATTTCGCGTAGAACACCCGCGTGCGATCGAACTCCGGCAGCCCTGACGTTTCCACCAGCAATATGCGCCCGCCCCGCGCCGTCAAGGTTTGTTCAAGGTAGCGCAGCAGTGCCGCACCGCGTCCTTGTCCTTGGCGATCGGGCCGGATCGCGATCAATTGTAGGTTCCACGTCTGATTGGTCATCCGTTCGGGTTCGCAGTAGGCAACCCCAACTGGCCCATTGTCGTCATCGGTCAGCCAGAAACGAGCACTGTCGCTGTCGCCACTGAAGTAATCAGCCAGCATTTGGCTCAGTTCCTCAACCTCATTTGGCCCGAAGCCGATCGCCTCGGCTATTGCCATGAGCGCAGTCCTGTCATCCGGTGTGGTCGGTCGAATCATGGCGAACTCCAGCATATTGAGTTCAGTAGATTGTCCTACGGTATACTACAAAAGGCAATTAGTTTGGCTCTAAATCCTCACAAATAACTTTTAAGCTGCTGTCCTCACTGACCAACTAGCGACCTAACTCAGCGCTTAACTTGCCGATCTTGAGTGGTGAAATTTGGTAAGATTTTGCAAACTGAGTTCATCCCGCAACAGGTTACGCCATAAGTTATTTAGAGGAAATAGACGTTTCGCTTTTAATAAAAAAGCACATTTAAGTTGTACAACTCAAAGCTTTCTGATTCTTGACTGCATTCTGCAATACCTCATTCACCCATAACCCAAATAGGAGAAATACCTCATGTCTACATTCAAATACAACCGTCTAGACAAGAATAATGCTGCGGTTCTGCTGGTCGATCATCAAACTGGACTCTTCTCACTTGTGCGTGATATTGGTGCCGCCGACTTCAAAAATAATGTGCTGGCGCTGGCAAGTGCAGCCAAATTTTTCAACTTGCCTACAATTTTGACAACTAGCTTTGAGCAAGGCCCCAATGGAGTCCTCATCCCTGAACTGAAGGAGAAGTTTCCAGATGCTCCCTTTATTCCGCGTCCCGGACAAATCAACGCTTGGGACAACGAGGACTTTGTTAAAGCAGTAGAAGCAACAGGTAAAAAGCAATTGATAATTGCCGGAATTGTCACTGATGTATGTGTTACTTTTTGTGCGCTTTCGGCATTGGAGGCAGGTTATGAGGTTTTTGTTGTCACCGATGCCTCTGGAACCTTCGATGAAGCCTGTCGCTATGCAGCTTGGGATCGAATGTCTCGTGCTGGAGTTCAGTTGGTCAATTGGTTTAGCGTTGTGTGTGAATTGCACCGTGACTGGCGCAACGATATTGAAGGACTGGGTAGTCTCTTAGCAGAGTTTATTCCTGACTACAAAAACCTGATGACCAGCTATGCAGCAACGGCAAATGCTGGATCTCCCAGTAAGTAGTGAGAAAGCGCCTAGTTTATTTAGCTCGTCTGTAACTGAGTTAATATTGTCATCGCTAGGTTATCAATTTTACGTGAAACGTAGCGGTGGCAACTACTTCTTTGTAAGTCACGTAGAGGGTGTTTTCAATAGCTCTTATGTCAATGATAGTAAGTCTTTTTCTAGTCATTTCCTCTCATGCCAAACCCTCTCGATCGCATTCGTTAATCTCCTGAATGTTTCAAGACGTGCTGCCGAAAATTGCCCAGCAATTTGGTGTGTCTGGGGTGGTTGTTCTGAATCAAACTTTTCTCTCAGTTAATTCTCTAAATTCTATGTTGGAAGAACCGTTGGCGAGCAATACCAGTGAAGAAAACTATCTAGTCACCGCTGTCATCTCTCATGTAGTGAAACCGGGGCGCGAGCAAGGTTACGAAGCATGGTTTCATGGCATCGCCGCAGATGCACGAAAATTCAAGGGACATCTGGGTGTCAGCACTATTCGACCCCATCATCACGCCCATCCTGAGTACGTGGTCATTCTCAAGTTCGATTGCTACGACAATCTCAAGACATGGCTAGAATCTGATGTTCGGCGAGAGTGGATTGAGCGATTGCAGCCATTGATTGAAAGGCCAGAAGATATTCAAACCCTGACGGGATTGGAAACCTGGTTTACGCTGCCCAATAGGTCGATGAAAGCTCCACCCCCTCGCTACAAAATGGCGTTAGTTACATGGTTGGGAGTGTTTTGTACGATTTCTATTCTCAATCGTTTGCTGGTACCGCTACTATCAGGGCTTCCTGCCTTGCTGACATCTCTGGCGATCACTGGTCTGACTGTTATCCTGCTCACCTATTTGGTCATGCCGCGCTTAACACAATTATTTCGCAAATGGCTATATCCCATTTCCTAAAATGATATGAATTTGTGGCGATCGCTGCCGCAACCGGGATAATCGGTTTGGCTGGATAATTTTGAGGGAAGTTGGATTACCAATGGCAAGTTGCAGCACTACATTGATGACCGCGGACTACGAGGGGCGCTGTCAAACTTTCAAAGCTTGCAAGCTGCAATTGAAGCGAAGAAATACGATCGCGACTTCAGTACACTAGCCAACCAAAATATCAAGTTATCCGCTGGGGATAAATACGATTATTTAATCAGACGAGACCTAAAATTAGCAGCCGACTTGCTGAAACCAACCCATTCTCAGACTTGCGGTCGAGATGGTTTTGTTCAAGTTGATATCCCGCCTCACGCGCTATTGCAGTCCCAAAGTGCGATCGTTGAATATCAAATCCTTTGGCGTTCTGTTGGCTGGTGTAATTTAATACTATTTCCCTAAAAATAGGCTAGAATGACATGGATATGTTGAGGACTGTTGCATGAAAGTAGATTACCAAGAAAGAATTGATTTAAGCATTGAGGAGTTAAAAATAATTTTGTCGGAGCGCCGTCAACGATAACTCTTTCGGCAAATAATTCAGGCACTTTATTGAGAACTGCTATATCCTAAAAAAACTCACTCAAATCTGCAGATATAGAGTTTAAAAAAAGACTAAAAAAGTTACTTAAAGTCTCTGACTGGTTGCAATTTATGACCTCAAAGCCAACAATAAATGGGTTAAATATTGGTGTCAAGATAAACAATAATTGACTTGAAAACGATTGAAAGGCAAAGAATTACAGCTTGGGTAGCTAAACGAATTGGTAAAGTTTCATGAAAATTTAAAGCCTACTATTTATATGGTGCAGTTGCACCACAAATAGGAGAAAGTTTTTGGTTGGAGTTTTCACATTTAGATAGTATGTGCTTTCAATTATTTTTCGACCCATCAGTCGAAAAATATTCAGATAATTTAAATGTTGTTCAATTGGATAATGGCAGGTTTCATCATAGCAGTCTTCTAAAAATACCTTCTGGATATTCTATTGATTTTTCAACCAAATTGTTGTCCAGAATTGAATCCAATTGATAGAATATGGGGTATATCCAACAAGAACTTAGTTGGATTATCTCTGATAATTTAGATGAGCTTAAATAAAAAATTGGCGCTTTTATTAGTAAAAATTTAAGATAAAAAATAGCGTCTACAGCCGGATGTAATTACATTTTATCAGCTTTAAATACTGTAGCATAACTTTGAAAATTTGGTATAAGATAGAAAGATAAATTGCGATGGGAAAATCGATTTAAAGTTGCGAAACTCTGATCGGCCTAATTTGTCTATTCCTCTCAAAAACGGCTCTCGGTTTCAAAGCGATTCTCAACAATAACCACAGAGATCGCCATTCTCCTGGAGTTTCCTGCCGCTTCCACTGACCCGGGCGACAGTACAGCATTTCGATCAAACAGCGGTGCTGGCTAATGTTCAGGCGATCGAACGCAATTCGGGCCGTGGGAAACTCCATCAAACTGCACCCAACACGATCGCGAAAACTCGACTCCAACTGAGATTTATTGCTCACCAATTCAATCTTAGCCACAGGAATAAAACATTTCTCTTCCATAATTTCTAGAGTCGCCGAATCGCAATCAATCAAACCTTGGGTTAAACGACCCTCACCGCCCAATTCAACAACAGACGGTGCTAGCGAGTTCCTCGCTTTGACTGCCGCAATGCGAGGGAGCGCTTTTATTTTACCCTGCGATAAACTTGTCTCAAAGGCATATTTTGGCAAAATCTCTGCAGCAGTAAAACTCTCTTTACTGCCTTGATTTTCCACCGCAAAACTTGGCCACTGTGTCAGAGTAACTTCAGCGCCACTTTCCGAAATGACAGTGGTTATACCCCAAAAACTTTTACCGCCAATATTTAATTGCACCACCCTGCGTAAATTGAACCATTCGTAAATGTCCGGCTTAGGAATGTCCACCAAAATCAGCAATGCAATCCCGATCATCAGCAGGTTGTAAGCGCTCCAAATCCATCCCAAACTCATTCCTTTTGACAAATATGCACTTTCTGATATTGACTGTACGGTGCCAAGATTTTTAACTAAATTAATGTTTAAATTGTGACACAAACTGACTGCTGTAGCTGCGAACAAAACAATCAAAGGCCATCCCAAATTCCAGTTAAAACTAAAGCGATCGCTCGCCATTCCTTTTGGCGTCACCTGAAACCCTTTCCCAAAGGGATTCAGCATGGAACTCACCACCGTCACCGCTAAAGGAATACACTGGACAAACGAATAAATATCGGACAGCAAAGCCGATCCAGATCTGCGGTTCAGCCAAGAAAACACAGTAAGTTGCACCAAATAGTAAGGCAGGAAAAAGTACAGCAATTCCCGCGCGCTTGCCCGCAAAGGAATTATGCCGAAAAATGAATAACCTATAGGTATCAACAGATATAAAACCTTGGTTAAACTGGTAAACCAGTGCAGCAATCCTTCCAAATGAGACAGCCTTTGTACGAATGTGAGACCGCGAATTGTTAAAGGATTGGAATCAATAAAAAATGCCTGAAGCGTGCCTCGCGCCCAGCGTAGCCTTTGATTTAGATGAGCCTCTATATTTTCAGCCGCCAAACCAGCACTCAATTTTTCATCTAAATAAACTAAGCGGTATCCGGTTGCTGACAGCCGAATTCCGGTAAAATAATCTTCGCAGATTGAATCTGTGACCAAGCCACCCGCTATTTCTAAAGCAGTTCGCCTCACTACAAAAGATGTACCGCAACAAACCACGCTGTCGGCGCTGTCTTTGATGATTTCAATTTGTCGGTAAAAGATTTCTTCTTCCGGCGCGAGCACATTTTCTAAGCCTAAATTACGGGAGATGGGGTCGTGGTTGTAAAAGCTTTGCGGTGTTTGAACGAGGGCGATTTCAGGATTTTGAAAAAATCCAACTGTTCGAGTTAAAAAGTTTTTAGTGGGAATAAAATCTGCATCGAAAACTACAATTAGTTCTCCATGAGTTAGGGCTGTGGCATGGTTAATGTTTCCAGCTTTGGCGTGAATATTATCGGGTCTGGTTATATATTCGCATCCCAGTTCTTTTGCCAGCAACTTGATTTCATGCCGCTTGGTATCGTCGAGCAAATATACTTTTTTGTTGGGATAATCTAAAGCTTGACAGCCGATTACAGTGCGCCGTAAAATAAATGCCGGTTCGTTGTAAGTTGGGATAAAAATATCTACGGGCGGGGTGAAGTTTCCAGCTTCAACTGCAATTGCCATGCGATCGGCTTCTCGACGGCGGTCTTTCACTTTCAGCATTAAATACAGTTGAATGCTGGTGGTGAAAATCATTAACATTTCTAGGAAAAACATCCCCAAACTAAAGATACCGTTGAGGGGATCGCTTAAATTGATAGTAGCCAGCGATCGCCACAAAACGTAGCGAATAGTTAAAGCCAGAACTATTGCAACTACGACAGCGCGCGACCATTTCTGCGGTTGAGGCGAAATTTTAATTGCAGCTAAAGCAACAGAGACAAGCGCGACAGTCGGCACTAACAAATACCTCTTGCTCGTAGCAGGCACTTGCAGCCACACAGGCGGGTTTTGCTGCCAAGTGTTGATTGTGGCAAAAATCGCGCTGACAGTGCCTTCACGCGCAAACCATGCTCCGGCGATCGCACCTGCGAAAGCAACCGCCCCCAAAACGACTAGCGTTGCCGCTGGCACCCGCGAAATCCGCCAAAAGCGACGTTTCAAGTCTTGAAGGTCAAATCTTGAAGTTGTCATAAAATATATTTAAAATTCCCGATCGTGCCTGCAACAGTCAGGGTTTCCTCCTGTCCATTTTTTAATTGAGTTGAAAATTTCCACACCCCCAATTATTATATTTACATTTTTTAACATTCTAACCATTGTATGATAATTCATCTTGCTTCCTAGTGGCAAACTGCCCAGCGAGTCCCAACCCGGCAAAATATAGCAGAAGGAACAAGGAAGAAGGCTTTAGTTAGCTAGGAAAGAAGTTAGAAGCAATCTTCGGCAAGGATTTCAGCAATTAACAACTTCATAGCTTACATCTTGCACCAATGTCACCAATAGACAAGATCCCTGTTCCACAAAAAAATATTTCTTGTGGGTTTTCGCTCCAACACCGCCGATAAAAAGCTGATTGAAAATGCTCCAATATTTCAGTCCTAACCGTCGGGTGCCGTTGCTATCTTTCAAAAAAATTATATTGTCTACAAACCAAATAAAATTGCTATATCAAACTATAGCAATCCTATTTGGTTTAACAATTAGACGATTTTGACATCTAACTAAAGGTAGATTAATTGTATATTAATTTTAAAAAAATTACTGCTATCGCAGCACAAAAACTCAGCCATCAAAGAACTAATCAGCAATTGCTAATTGCGAGATTGCATAGCGGGCAACAGCCAAACTAACTCTAGCTTGTTCTATTTCAGACAATTGGGCCCAAGGTCTTTTAGTCGCCATGACCAGTTCCACGCCTTCGGAATCAACATCTCGCATGGCATAAGCCAAAGGACGCGCCAACACTTGCAAGTCTTCCTCACCCCACTGAGGCAAAATATCTAACACGCACTCTACCATTTGGTCAGCTAAAGATTGATACTTAACAGTTGCGTTTTGCACGCTTTGAGCGATGCTGGCCAGGAAATCTTGAGGAACGCGAGCAAATTTTTCGCGCAAAGACTTTTGCAGAGCAGTCGTCAGCCAAACTTGTTCTAATTGCGAAAATAAAACTTGCGACTTCAGGGCAATATCGCTGTCGCTGAAGCAATCAGACAGCGCAAACTCCTGCTCTAGGGCACTCAAATAAGATTCTGATTCAAGCTGTGCAGGATTCCAGGGATAGGCAACATCAGTCTGAACTATTGTGGCGAGAAGTTCCATCTGGGCTTGAGTTTGTGAGTCGCCAAAATATTGAGAATCAGGAGATTGGGTAGCCATGATGTAATACCTCAGGGGGAAAAGGAAAATTATAGAAGGGGGACTGTGCCAAGAGCTAGTTGCGAGCTTTCAGTGGTAAGTAACTCTTTTAAATTCAGAGTGGAGATTCAACGCCCAGAACTTGGCTGTGCCGCTCGCCCCTCGCCTTCATTAGCTACACCCGCATCTTAATTCGTTCCGCAATCAGTATCACTGTAGCCCGAAGTTTTGGGAACCTCAATAGTAAACTCAAAAATCTGACCTTGAGAACTGCCAAATTTTAGTTGAGTGCCGCTGCGCAGCAGCAATTCTTGGTGGTGAACTCTCAGCCATCCCTCAGAGCCCAAAACTAGAGTCCCGTAGCGAGAAAAATCCCGCAGGAAGTAGCTAGGTTCTTCCCGGCTATCTCCGATACTGTTTCTGCAGAAAATCTCGGCGTGTTTTTGAGAAACCCACTGTTCTCGAATCACTACGTCGTTTTCTTCCCAGCGTCCGACTCGAACCATGCCCGCGCGAATCGGCCAAACCTGATTGGTCGAGTCGGTGGATTTGGCATTTGGTCGATCGCGCCCCCGCAAATAAGCACAAGACGGCAACCGTCCCAGCCAAGTAGAAGAATTTAAAGGCAATTCAGTTTTGAGGTCATCAACCGGCTCAGTTAGCTGACCGTCAAACTCAGGGTGCATATACAGCACAGGCAGCGTCCAAGCTGGTTGATTGAACTTGTAGAGGGTCAGTAGCTGCTGTCTGGCAACGGCGACGGCCCGATCGACCGACATCCGTCCGGCCAAAGCTTGAGCAAAACTTTGGATAAAACTCAGGGCCTCGCGATCGGCGATCGAGTCCCGCATCCCCAATACCGCCGGCACCCCGTGATGGATCAGTACCTCAGCCAAACTGCTGCGGGCGATCGCCTGTTGCTGGCCGTTAGTTGAGTGCAGCCTCTCCATCGCCGGCTGAGCTCCCCAGCAGGCATTAAACACCGCCAGAGTCACCCGAGACCGAACTAAAACCTGAGCCAGTTCAGTGCCATTAATCGCGGTTTCCGGCCCCAAAAACAGCAAACCGCCGTCGGGGCCCGGTATCCCGTGCCCGGCGTAAAACAGAATGTTATAAGCTTGCGTTTCCAGCCGAGAAATTAGTTCCGCCGCAGTAGGTTCGATCAGAGTATCGACGCGACTCGGAACGCTGATATCCGAATATTTGCCGCTGTCGTCGGTTTGAAAAGCGCTCTCCAGAACCCCAGCTAGGGCGAGTGCTTCTGCTTCCAACTGCAAATGACGGTTGTTGCTGCTGGAAAATTGAGAATTAGCACCGCGGCCGGGTTCTGCTTGTCCCAAAACTAGCAAAATGTTGAGCGACTCCGCAGGATGCAGGGGTGGCAAAGGTTCAACATTGCTGGTAGTGCGGCTGAACAGCAGTTGTTGTGACAGAGAAATTGCCGGTTGACCGGCTTGAGGCTGCATAATTTCCCAAGGTAAAGCTATTAAATACGGTTCGCGCAAGTCTACGCGCACTCGCAGGGGTAGATTTTGCCCGATCGCGATACCTTTACTTTCCTGGAGACTACCCTGAATCGGTCCTTCAAACAGCCACTGCCAAAGATTAATCCCCAAATGCTGCATCAGGCGGCTGCTGTAGCTTGCCGGTGGCCGAGGCGGATGCTGATCCCCCTTGTCGCCCCACCCCCGTTGACCGAGGTGGAGCGGCACAGAGGGCGTCGGTGGAGCGAGGTCGAGCGAATGAAGACTTCGTTGTTCAGTTTCTACCAGTATATTCTGGTTGTTTTCCGGCGAGACGAAACTGCCATCAGGATTTAGGGGCAATTCGTGAATTGTCCCGGAGGGCGAAAACATTTCCTGCCAAGCTTTCCATGATTGGGATAGGGTATCGGGCCACATACAGTCATGGTGAACGTACCCGCTGGGATAGGGAGCTTGTAGAACCCAAGTGGCAAAATGGTTTGCCCCAGCGGTTCTCAGGCGAGCGATCGCTATACTGAGGCAAGGACTTTCAGGGCGCGCCATTCACAACTACCGACTCTGGATATAGGGTTGGATTGAGTTTCTCTATTAGTAGTTTATCGGGTTTGGGGTGTGATGGAGTGCGTGAGATTGCTTTGGGAGTTATTACTTTTACTTAGTGCCCAAAAATTTATCTAAATTCGGTACATCTACCCAAGTACCCGTAGCATTCGACTCCTGGGTCAAATCCATCAACAACTGCGAGTAAACCCCTTCTCTGAGGGACGGTATCAAAGATTTACCGGCATCTATTGCTTCTACCCACCTATCTACTACTCGAATAAACGGTGCAATTCTCCCGTCTGGATAAACTTGAGGAAACTCCAATCTTTGAGGAATTTTGATTTCAGCTAAAGGTTCTCCACCTTGGGAACCCCACAAGCGAAATCCGTGGACGTAATCTTGCTGGTTGTCGCTTCCCAACACCAAAGTACCCTTATTCCCGTATATTTCCACCCAGTGTCCCCGCCCTTGATAAGTAACAGAACTCAAACAAACTTGACAAGGCGTTCCTCCGGCTAATTCCAACATCAACGTGCAAGAATCATCTGCATCAACTAATTTTAAATTTCCCGAATCATTCGGGTCTGGCCGCGCCGAAATGCCTGTAATTAAGTGCCCAGAAAGCCTATGCAGCGGGCCGAACAGCCAGCTAATATAATCAAAAACGTGAGAACCCGTCGCGCCCAAAACTCCGCCGCCGCGATCTTTTTGCGCGTACCAATTCCAGGGGCGAGTCGCATCAGCGCGGCTCGACACCAGCCAATCAATCTTAATTAAACGCTTTTCTCCCACATATCCTGCTGCCAATAGTTCTGCTAGCATTTGCCATGCGGGGATGAATCGAAATTCAAAATCCATTGTGGCAATTGCTCTCGAACCACCATTTTTTAAATCGGTTTGAGATTCGCTGTTTGTCAATCGGTAAAGTTCCCTGGCTTCATTTGCTGTCAGGGCTGTGGGTTTTTCTAATAATAAATGCTTGCCTGCTTCCAATACCGTTTTTGCCATTTCATAATGCAAAAATGGTGGCGTGGAAATGCTGACGCCCGCTACTTGGGGGATGGCAACTATATCTGCGAGCGAGTTGCAAGCGTAGGAGATATTGTGGGTAGAGGCGATCGCCTTTGCTTTGTCTAAATTCCGGTGGTAAACAGCCACAACCTCTGTCCGGTGATGTGCCTGGAATCCGGGAATGTGAACTTTTTGACCGTAACCTGTACCGACTACTGCAACGCCAATTTTTGACATGATTTAATAATTGCGAATTGGGAATTGGGCATCGGGTATTGGTCATTGCTAATTAGCAGTAAATAACCAATAACTAATAACGATTAACCAATGACTACTTACTAATGACTAACTACCCATTCAATTACTTGTTTGCCCAAACTAACACCGTCAAACAAGTCAATTTCTCTGATCCCTGTTGGGCTGGTGACATTAACTTCTGTGAGATAACCGCCAATAATATCAATGCCGACAAAGTACAGTCCGTCCCGTTGCAGCACTGGTTCTAACTGAGTGCAAATTTGCAGTTCGCGATCGGTAATTTCTGTTTTTGCGACTCGGCCGCCGACGGCCATGTTTCCGCGAAATTCATTGCCGGTGGGAATGCGGTTGACAGCACCGATGGGCTTGCCGTTCAACAGCACTATCCGCTTGTCTCCGTCTTTGGCTTCCGGTAGATAAGTCTGAACCATCACTGGAATTTGCCCTTGTTGAGTGCTAATTTCGACCAGGGAATTGAGATTGCGATCGCCCGATTCCAGAAACAAAATCCCCTCGCCAGCTTTGCCACCCAAGGGTTTAAGAACTACCTCTCCTTTTCGATCGACAAATTGCAGAATTACCTGTTTGTTTTGAGAAACAATTGTCTCGGGTATCGCTCCTTGAAATTGCAAAGCATACATCTTTTCATTCGCAGCCCGCAATCCTTTGGGACTGTTAACTACCAAAGTTTTAGTGGGATCGATGCCATCTAAAAGGTAAGTAGCGTAGAGGTAAGCAGTGTTGACTGGGGGGTCTGTCCGCATAAATACTGCATCCATTGATTCCAGAGGCTGCAAAGTAGGCTGTTCTACCTCGTACCAAGCCTCAGCAGCCTCCCAGCGTCCATCTACAAGTTTGACTGGGGTCAGGGCTACCCGACTCAGCATTGCCCAGGTTTTGCCGCCGATGACGCTTAATTCCTTAGCTTGAGTCGCCCAGACTTCGTGACCCAACTCTTGAGCGGCTTCCATCAGCGCTACGCTGGTATCGTGTCCTGGAATTAGTCGCGCGAGGGGATCTATGATGAATGCAAATTTCATTGTCAGTTAAAATTAAGAATTGGTCGCCGGAAAATTTGGGCTAACTGAAAATTTAACAGGGAATGCCTCATTTTGCTGCTAGCAGAGGATCGAGCAGGCCTTGACTATCGAGTTGGTGGATGTCGTCGCAGCCGCCTATGTGTTGGTCGTTAATGAATATTTGGGGCAGGGTACGGCCTCCGTTGGCTCGATCGGTCATTTGAGCCCGTGCTGCTTCATCTCCGTCGATCGCGTACTCTGTAAAATGAACCCCTTTTCGCTTCAGCAGTGCTTTAGCACGAATGCAAAACGGACAGGTTCTCCAAGTGTAAATTTCTACTTTAGGGGTCATCGGACACTCTTACAATAACAATATTTTTTTATTGTAATCTTAACCAATCTTATTTTAATTTTTATATAGTTGTAGCCAGCAACGTGTAAAGTTATTATTTATACAATTTTCTTTTATTTTACCGTCCAAATAAAAAACCACCCACGTTTCAACAAACGGAGAGATGTTGAAAACAAGCAGCAGCTTCGGCCTGCCTACCGCTGCTGACCGACCTGCTTGTTTCGTTTTCTGCCGAAACCGATGATTCCTGCGCCTGTCAGGAGGAGTGCTACCACAGTACCCGGTTCTGGGATCGCTGTTGTCCTGACCGAGGTATTTTCGTATATATTAGGAAAATTCGGCGTTGGTGCAACTATGGGTGCAGGTAGCACTATCGGGTTTGTGATGACATCAGGTGGTTGGGTCTCAGGCAATTGCCCTGTAGGCTCTGGCGCGGTGAGTGGCGATTCTACTGCCGGCGGCGTCGGCGCTACGGTGTCTAATGTCGGTTCTGGTGATTGCTCTACTATCGGCGCTGCCGACAACGGATCTGGCGAGGGCTGTTGCTCTACTACCGGCGCTGCCGATAACGGATCTGGCGATGGTTCTTGCTCTACTGCCGGCGCTGCCGATAACGGATCTGGCGATGGTTCTTGCTCTACTGTCGGCGCTGCCGATAACGGATCTGGCGAGGGCTGTTGCTCTAATGCCGGCGCAGCAGGTACGGGGTCTCGCAGGGATGTTGATGATGAGGCCGATGTTGATTGCTGACCCTTCACGCACTCATCTGAAAAGTTTCCGGGCCCGCACACATCAATGGCTGCTGAAGCCGGAGGGGCTGCAGCTAGATAGTAGAACGCTGTTGCCATTGTGGCAGAGAGTCCAATTGCTAGTTTTGCCAGTGGCGTACACATAACTATTTAGTTAAACATTGGTAAAATCGGAAAATAGAAAAAGTGCTAGAGATTAGCGATGTACGACGGGGAAGGATTTTAGATATCTTAGAATAAATTGATGTTTTCTCTCGCGGGCATCTGTAAAAGATAGTATAGCGCTTGAGGCGGTCGCCCAAACACTTTAGTCATACTATTCTCTTTCACCTTAGCCCCGCCTAGCGTGGTTTGCACTGATTAGTGGTTTGCACGGAGTGAAGCCACATCTTTTTGCACCTCTCAAGTAAGAGCCGTTACAGCCATTAACAAAGAGTGTTTTTACCTTGACCGCCGCCTCCTGAAATTAATTATTTAACGGCTCGCAAACTAGCTCTGCTGTATTGTACTTTGCACAATGCACAATCTGACTACTATTAGATCATCTCATGGTTCGAGGAGATCTGTCCTCAGTATATGTACGTGTATTCCGGAATGTCAACTACTTAAAAGTAATATTTAAGTATTTACCGAGGGTAGAGGGCGTATTGAATGAGCTGAGCTAGTCTGTCGCGGAGAGTTTCAATCCCGAGACCTTTGGCGGCCGAAATAAATACTGCTTGAGGAAATTCTTCTCGCGCGAGGGCGAGAGTCTCTCCATCTACGGCATCGATTTTGTTAAAAACTACAAGGGCTGGCCCGGGTGTTACGGGCATATCTGTCAAAATATTCATGACCGATCGAATTTGGCTCTGCCACGCGGGATGGGAGAGATCGACGAGGTGCAGCAAAGCATCGGCGTCAGTGACTTCTTCGAGGGTAGCCCGAAAAGCGTCGATCAAGGCGGGGGGCAGTTCGCGAATAAAGCCCACTGTATCTGTGAGGACGATCGACAAGGATTCCCCGGTGACAGTGCCGGGAATGGTCAACCGTCGGGTTGTGGGGTCCAGGGTGGCAAATAACTGGTCGGCGGCGTAGACCTCGGAATTGGTGAGCAGGTTGAGCAGAGTCGATTTACCTGCGTTGGTGTAGCCGACGATCGCCACTGAGGGTACGTTGTGATGGTGCCGGTTCTGTCGCAGCCGAAAGCGGTGGGCCAGCAGTTGATTTACTTCTTGCTGCAATCGAGAAATGCGTTTGGCGATCGTCCGCCGTTCGGTTTCAAGTTTGGTTTCCCCTGGGCCTCTGGTACCGATGCCGCCGCCCTGCCTGGACATTGCCTGACCGCGACCTGTGAGCCGGGGCAGGGCGTACTCTAGCTGAGCGAGTTCGACTTGCAATTTACCCTCGCTCGATCGAGCTCTTTGGGCAAAGATGTCGAGAATTACCTCTGTTCGATCGACGACGCGGATACCTATCTGAGTTTCCAAGTTCCGTATTTGTGCGGGGGCCAGGTCGCGATCGAATACCACGAGGTTAGCGCTAATCGTCTGAGCGGTGAGGGAAATTTCCTGAACTTTGCCTTCGCCGACCACTGTCTGCGGATGGGGGCGCGATCGTTTTTGGCGCACTGTTTGCAGAACCTGACCCCCGGCGCTTTCAACCAGCCGCGTGATTTCTGCGAGCCCGTCCTCAAACTCCAACTGAGTCATGTGCTGAGTCATCACACCTACCAACAGCACTTTGTCTTGGTCTGCATCGACCTGCTTGGCCACAAACTCTGCTTCAAACTCTGCTTCGAGTCCTTCCACTAAATCCAGAAAGTCTTGGTCGGCGAGTTCGTCCAAATTCAGCGGTTCTGATATTTTCCAAGGAAAGTGTGGAGTTTGAATTAGTGACTTTTGAATTGAAGGTTCTTCTCTTTCATCAGTTGCATCTGGTTCTAACCGAGCGCTCAAAACAGAAAACTCAAAATTTGGCCCATCTCCCTGGGGTATCAAGTGAGCGAGATAAGTTTCTTGGATGTAACCAGTCGCACCGCCGCCGCGGCGCTGAAATCCTCCGCCGGTCAGTGTCAGCCAAACGAGGGCGTCGAGGCGCTGAATTGCCATTGCTGTGAGAGCTGCTTCGCTTGGGGTTTCTGGCTTCAGGTGGGTGGCGATGCAGCGAATGCCGCTGAGGCGACCTCCCCCGTAGCGGGGCAGTTCTAGGGGCGCAATTTGCGTTTGGCGGGGTGTACCCACCCCCACGCGAATTACTTGTCCGCGGCGGTTGATGTAGGTGCAGATTGGTTTGTCTATTTCCGTGCTGATGGCGGCGACGCGCTGGGCGAATTCTGCAGTGGTGATGCGATCGCCCGGTAGTCGCTGGTGGTACAGCTTTTCGAGTTGCTTGAGCTGGCTGGACTTTAAACCTTGAAGATTGCCGTAGATGGTTTCGATAACTGTTTCTCCCGATCGATCTGTTTATTTCCTATTTTAATTAACTCCAGCGCGATCGTGTTTGGGTTTTAAATTTAAATTTACTAAATTTTCTTGCCTCTAGCAGAGCGCGGGTTCAGTATTGTCGAGTCACCAGCGCCGTTGTTTGTCACTAAGGGGCGATCGGACATTTCACTGCTGCCCTATAAACTTGCGGTTGTATTCAGTATCTACAGATACAAGCGCTCGCTTAAATCATCGGGAGCAATAAAACTTTACACATATTTTTTGTCTCAAACTCCTCCTTTAGACTTGTGTGTATCTTGAGCCTATCGGCAGATAGCAAAGTAGAAATTAGGTCGCTACCATGAGAAGCGAAACATTGTTAAGGAATGTAAAAACATGGAAACTCGTCCTACTAACTTGCCTCCTACGGCTAATGCTTACAACGGCAAAGATCGCAATGCCTTTCTGTTTGGTTTAAACCCGCAAGCAGAACTTTGGAACGGTCGCTTAGCGATGATCGGTTTCTTAGCTTATTTGCTTTGGGACGCGGCTGGATTTAGCGTTCTGCGCGACATACTTCACCTTCTGCCTACCTACATTGCTCGCTAATGAGTAGCTGTTTTTCCTGTCTGGCAATGTGAGGAAATGCCGCTACTGCCAGACAGGCTAGAAGTTACAAATGGCAGCGAGTATAGTTTCGTCCTTTTGTATCTTTCGTTACTTTTGAAAGGCATTAAAAGACTTCGTGCTGTGATTCGATGATTCTGGGTGGGGGCGCTGTCGCTGGCGCGATGAATATTAATAGCAACAGATATTTACTGCGTAAAGCCGATCGTCCCTGCTGGATTTTTGATAAGAAATCTCATCGAGCATTTTGGATAGTTTATGAAAAATAGGAGAGGAGCATCCACAATGATTAACTCAAATTTACTGGCAATAGTAGAATCGAATCTAGCTGACACAGCATCAGGAAATTGGCAAAAGCCTCTAGTGATGTTTGTTTGCAATATCTTGGCATTGCTAGTTCTCAGCCGGCGAATTTGGCATCCCCACGTCGGGCAGAAAATGCCTTTGCCCTTCCCGTCTTTGTTCAACAATGTTAGCGTACCGGCATTTCTGGCTTGCATTAGCGCAGGTCATTTGCTGGGAACATTCATGATTTTGACCCTCAAAATCGACAAGTATTTTTAGGAGCAATTTCCGCTATTCTGCGGCAATTTATTACTAAACTGGTTGTTAAAATCCGGACAATAAATGGCAGGGTAAGTGGAAATATCTCAACCATAGTTGATTTTAATTTTAGCTCGCCAGTGATGCAGAAATCGTTGCTTTTTTCAGGTATATATAACTAACGAAACTTAAACAAATTTCAAGATCAAACTAGCTTTATCTGCTGCACATACGTCACTGTGGCATGATACTGCACCCACCAATCTATTATAAGATATACAGCATATTCCATGTAATTGTATTACAAAGAAACTGGGTTTCGAACAACAGAATCATTACCAGGGGCGATAACTGTAAAGAAACCCGGTTAGGAGTGTGTATTTCATAAACCTGGAAGACGCTGTAGCTGTTGTCAAGGCTTATAAGACCTCCATAAAAGTAGTTAAATTTTGTGAGGTTCTTAGAAATGACACCATCTAGCAATCAACTCATTCTCTGTTACCAATGTAGTGCTTACATGACGGTCGCTCTCTATACCAAGTCTAATACAGCCGTCAGCTCCCGGACTCGATCACCCACCACTTCATCCGCAAAAAACTGCCCCATTTTTCACCGCTTTGAGCAACATCAAGACGCTTGATGAAAAAACAGTTGGAAGAGCAATCTAAAACACTTGAAATTAATGCTGCAACCTTTAATTAGCTTTAACTTGATGAAACAGTGGCTAAAAGTTTTTCCCATTCCACAATTATCTACAAGCGTGACTTGATTAATGGCGTTAATGAAATTTAATCCAAATTCCATCTCTTACTTGATTGAGGACAGTGAATTTTTATTTTATTCTGCCGCTTAGTGACAGAAAATGGGTAACGATATTGCTCATTATCCAAAATGGTTTGCACGTCATATTCTTGCGTATTGCGTTGTATTTAAATACGCTTTTGCCGTTATGAAATAAAATGACGAATGTATTGCCGATTTCGAGCTATAGCCATTGAACAATAACCTTTTGTTCACATCATAAATCATCAATACAAGCTTTATAGTTGGCGATAATATCAACTTTGGTTGCACGAGAGATGATAGGTAACGGAGGAAACGGCAATGCCGTTTCCCTACGCTCAATTAATCACAAACACTTAATTATAGATGTAACTATCACCAGGTTAATTGTAAGGGTAAACGGTACTGCCCTGTCCGGATTGGGGGTAATATTAATTTCGATGTAACTGGATTTGATATATAGCTTTTCTCAAAAAGGTGAGGTACGAATTTTGACCTAGAAAGCTTGACAATACTGGGTTTCTGTATACCTCATTTATCTGAGAACCGCTATAGCTACTCATCTTGTAAGCATTTTTGCTAGACCCGCCCTAGAACTTACGACTAAATATAATAACATAGATTTCGCGCTCGCCAATAGTTTACAAACCAGATATCGGCACAAACTCGTAACCGTAACTGGTGCGATTTCCGGGTTTAACAGTTACTAATTGAACTGCTCGATTGCGATCGCCCGAAGGTAAAAACCGAATCGGGCCTGATGCTCCTTTTGCCGAAAAATTTGAGGCCGATAAAGCTTGTTGAATACCTGTGCGAGTCGGATTGCGCTCTAAACCGACAATTAACGCGATCGCCGCGTCATAGGCTAAAGCTGTGCGCCAACTTACTTCAGCATTCCAAAGTTGTTTGGATGTTTGGGGAAAGTTTGACTGCGGATCTGCGAGAATGTGCCAAGGAACAGCCAGCACCATATCTGTTGCTCCTGCGCCACCGATTTGCAGTGTTTTAGCAGTATAAGCCCCGTCTCCTGCTAGTAATGGCAGCCGTTTGGCATTTACTTGTACTACTTGCAAAGCTTGGTCTATCGTGGCTGAATTGGATGCTAACATAATGACTTCTGCTCCTTGGGCGATCGCACTTTTAAGGCTCTCGGCCGCATTAAAATTGCCCTTAGCAAAATCGAATTCCGATACTATTTGTCCTCCATCTCCGTAAAGAGCCGTAGTGAATTCATCTTTTAATGATTTGCTGTAACTGCTGGCAGAATTGAAAAATACAGCAGCTTTTTGCTTTTGCAATTTTACCAGCATATAGCGGGAAAGAGCATTAGCTGAAAACCGATCGCTCGGCACTGTCCGAAATACATTGCTGCTAACTCCTGAAATCTGCACAGACGTACTTGTCGGAGAAATTGCTACTAATTGTTTTTGCTGGTAAATCTTGCTGGCTGCTAGCGTTGTATCTGAACCAAAATGCCCAATTACTCCTAAAATTTCCGAATTGTTTGCTAGAGCAGTGGCAATTTGTGCTGCGATTTCAGGGTTGTTGTCATCGTTAGTAATTAGCACTTTTAATGGAGTACCGCTAATGCCGCCAGTTTGGTTGATTTCATTTTGAGCTTGAGCAACGCCCCGCAGAATTTCTAGAGCAGCATTGATATCGCCACCAATGGGAACTGCGGCAGCAATTGTGTAGGATTTTCGATCGCCGATGCGGGCGTTGTTGAGGTAAATTAGGGCTTCTGGATCGTTGCGATTGGTTTTCAGGGAAGCTTGTAAGTCGGAAATAGCTGCGTTATAGTTGCCAGATGCGATCGCCTGTACCGCTGCTTGTTTGGTTGTTGTTGCTTGCTCTGGAATTAACAGTTTTTGTCCGACACTCAGACGCTGCTGAATTGGCTGCTCTGACTGGGGGGAATTCCCCGTCGGAGACTTGGGAAATGTCTGATTTTCGGGTGATAAACCTCCGAGATTGATGCCGCCGCGACTTGTCAGCCACCAAATACCTGCACCGGCTAGCCCGATCGTAATTAGGAGCGATAATACGAGAACAGCGGTTTCGTTTTTTTGGGACATGGCTGCACTGTTTTAGATTTTAGGTTTTAGATTCAACGACTCAAGCATTCGTCATTTGGCATTCGTGATTCGACATTCGGCAGAAAAACTAATCTAATTATATTTTTACATTTTTTTATTAATCTTAGACTAACTGCGAGGCACTCAGCAGTATAATATGCCGAGTGCAAGGCCGGATATGATTTTTTTGGGAACTATGTATAAACTAACTTGGGAACGGATCAAAGGCAATCAGGAGCGCTCCCAAACATTCACTTCTGAACAAGCCAAACAAACCGCCGAAGTACAATTCGCATCGGCTGCGACCGACAGCAGTGCGGTTGGGTACTAAGTGAGAAGGAAAGAAGTTTGTCTCGCTTGCACTTTGAAATATTTCTGGCGTTGCTGAATAGAGGTACGATCGGTGCGATCGCAGGGATGTTTTGGCTACCCGATTTGCCTAGGAAAGAGCGCGAGTTAAATGATACCCTGCATAGGGGGAACCGGAACATCGCAAAACTTAAGATAATCAATTACTAACCTCATTGAATATTTGAGCATCTCTCCCTCATGGAGAATACGGGATGTGTGTGGCGATGAAGTCGTGCTTGCGTAAGGTCGCATTCGCGTATTTTCGCCCTCTACTCTGGTCATGTAAGTTTTACAGATAATTTGGTCTCCATCGGAACTGGAGTTTAGTCTACACTCCCGTACCTCATGGTTAGTCTTCATTCAGAACAAATGCGCCCCCGGACATCAGATTCTCAATTCTTATTCGCTTCTCATCTCTGGTGGGAGAATGGTAAGGGGTGGAAGAATATTTTGAACAATCTTCGTCTACTACTTCAACCTTTTACCCTATTTAACTTAATTCATCCTTGGCTTACAATCTTTCCTGTTCCTCAATTATTTTTAGGGTTTGCTAAACTTCAATCTATCGTTGATAGGCTTACTTCCTCAATTTTTATATTCCTGTCTCACCATGATTTCTATTTTTCCTCTGCCGCTTAGTGACATAAGAGGGTTAATTAGGCAAGATTTGAGAGCCAGGTGGCGTTTAGTTTGCCTGATTTAGCCTGATGATACTAATGTGGTGACGATCGCGACGACGGCCTCGGGGTCAACAGGTTTGGCAAGGTGACGTTGAAAGCCTGCTGCGATCGCCTGCTGTCGATCGATCTCTCCAGCATAGGCAGTCAGGGCGATCGCGGGAATTTGTCCGCTTTGTTCTAGCGGCAGGCTGCGAATCTGACGCAGCAGCATATAGCCATCCATTCCTGGCATCCCAATGTCACTCACAATAATATCTGGAACTGCTTGAGAGAAAGCTTGTAGTGCCTCAGTTCCAGAGGCGATGGCGGTGACGGTCGCCCCCGCTTGTTCTAAAACAAACGCCACAAACTCGCGTGAGTCTGCCTCATCATCGACAACTAAGACATGAATGCCGCTTAAATCTCCGGTTGAGTCCGATGGCTGCTCGATCGCTGGCAATTCATGATATCGACGCGCAAGCGGAATGCGAACAGTAAACGTAGCTCCTTGTCCTTCACCCTGGCTCTCAACTGCAACCGTTCCCCCGTGCAACTCCACAATTTGCCGCACGATCGCCAGTCCCAACCCCAAGCCGCCAAATTTGCGGGTGGTGGCTCCATCTTCCTGCCGGAAATGGTCAAAGGCATAGGGCAAAAAATCAGAGCGCATCCCTTTTCCAGTATCGCTAACTTGAATTTGAGCGTGGGTTTCATCGGAAGCTAGAGTGACAGCCACTTGTCCCCGATGAGGTGTAAATTTGACTGCGTTAGACAAGAGATTCCACACCACCTGCTGCAACCGTCCAGCATCTCCGATTACCATGCCAACACTCGGTAAAATCGTTGTGTAAATTTGAATGGCTTTCGCTTCTGCTGCTAAGCGAACCGTTTCTAGGGCTTCAGAAATGACGGCAGTGAGATCGACAGGTATCACGGTTAAACCAAGTTTACCGCGCAAAATCCGGGAGATGTCGAGCAGATCGTCAATCAGTTGCACTTGGAGTCGGGCGTTACGCTCGATTGTTTTTAATGCCATTGTGGTTTCTGCGGCATCTAATTTTCCCTGCAGCAATAGCTTTGACCAACCGAGAATCGGATTGAGGGGCGATCGCAATTCATGGGACAGCACCGCCAAAAACTCATCTTTGATCCGGTTGGCGCGATCGGCCGCCTCTCTTGCGGCTTGTTCGCGGGCAAGGAGTTGTTCTCGTTCTGCCTCAATGCGTTTTTGCTCGGTGATATTGAGTACAGTGCCGACAAAGCGTTGTGGATTGCCGGCAGCATCAAAGTAAGCCTGTCCTCTGGCGGCAATCCACCGTTCAACCCCATCTTGAATCCCGATCGTGCGATATTCTACGTCATACTTGCCGTTGCTAGCTGGGTTCAAAGTCAATTGCACCACCTGTTCTAGTCGTTCGCGATCGTCGGGGTGCAGTCCGGCAAAAAAGACCTCAATGCTGCTGTTGGCTTCTGGCGGTAAGCCAAACATGGCTTTGCAACCCTCATCCCAAATCAATTGATTGGTGATGAGATGCCAGTCCCAAGTGCCTAATTGGGCAGCTTCGATCGCCATGCGGAAGCGGTTTTCACTGTCGCGCAAGGCTGCTTCGGCGCAGGCGCGTTCGACTGCCGCCCAAGTGCGATCGGCTACTTCTTCCGCTAGGGAAACCTCCTCTGGTGTCCAAGCTCGCGGACCTGATGTGTGGACTGCCAGCCCAGCTACAAACTCGCCCTCCTCGATCAGCGGTATGCCGATGTAGGCACCGATCTGGATGGCGGCGTAAGCCGATCGCCGATCGGGGGATAGGTTGGGATCGGCTTCCACATCAGATACGGACACGGCGCGACCAGTGCGGTACGCCGCGAGCAGCTTGGGGTCGAACGAATCAACCGAGCAACCGCCAGCGAGCGGTTCGGCTCCGTTTACGTAATCGCGCTCGACGACGCAATCAGCGCCGCGAACCTCGAAGTAGGCTACCCTGTTCGCGCCGAGATATTCGCCCAGCACGCGGCTGGCTGTAGCCTGAATCTCTACTGGGTCGGCAAGGGGGCGGAGCGCGTCGGCGAGAGAGACGCGGAAAGCATTAAATTCGGCGTTTCGCCGCAAAATTTCTTCTGCCCGTTTGCGATCGCTAATATCTTTGAAGACAACAGCGACTTTTCGCGCCTCCGGCTCACCCATGCGACAGGCATAGACATCGAACCATCGGTTCATTGGTTCAGAGCCATTTTCAAAGCGAGCCGATTCACCCGTTATAGCAACTTGACCGTAAATCTGAATCCAATGGTCTTCTAAATCTGGAACTAACTGACGCACTGTTTTACCGACTGCTTTTTGAAGTCCTGTTTGCTGTTCGAAGGTGGGATTGATTTCTAAGAAGCGGTAGTCGATCGGCGTATCATTTTCGTCAAATAGCACTTCAATAATGCAGAAGCCTTCGTCGATCGACTCAAATAGAGTTCGGTAGCGTTCTTCAGATTGACGCAGAGTTGCGGCAGTTTGAATCTGCTCGGTAACATTTTTGAAATAAACGGTAATGCCGTTTGGGGCGGGGTAAGTGCGAACTTCGTACCAGCGGCCGTGATTTGGGTAAAACGCGGTTAGTGACGCAGCCACACGATCGCGCATGGCGCTCCAGTAAACCTGCGCTAACTCATTGTCAGTAAGTTCTGGATATTCTGCCCACAAATTCTTGCCAATTAAATCGCCTGGAGTACGATCTAGTAGTGTTTCGGCAGATGGATTCATATAAGTAAACATCCAGTTCTCATCCAGAGCCAAGAATGCGTCTGTAATACTCTCCAGAATATTCCGAGTCTGCTCCTCGCTTTGGCGCAGGGCTTGTTCTACACGTTTGCGATCGGTGATGTCTCGCGTCACGCCTGCCACTGCTTCTACTGTGCCGTTTATCCCTAAAAGCGGCACAAAAATGTATTCGTAGGCGCGTGTACCGATTGCGCTAGTGTAGCGGGATTCATCCTTGAGCTGCTGGCGCGTGGCGATCACCTGTTGAATCTGTTGCTGATGTCGGGCCGCTAAATCGGTTGGATAATCCAGCTCAAAAAAGTTCTTTCCCAAAGCTTCATCCGAAGTTTTCTGCCAAAGATTGAGCAACGCCGGACTGACATACGTGAACCGTCCCGCCAAATCAAAGGTGTAAATAAAATCGGGAATTGCAGCGACGATCGCGTCGAACTTCCGGAGTTGCCGTTCGAGTTCGGTGCGACTTTCACGCGAAACAGCTTCAGCACGGGCACGTTCAACGGCTGCCCACGTCTGCTGTGCGGTTTCCTCGACTCGTTTCACCTCATCTTCCGTCCACGGACGGGGGTTTGCCTGATGCACCGCCAGCAATGCGACAAATTGATGGTTCTTGATCAGCGGCACATCAATGTGCGCGGCAATATCAATTGTTTGATACCTTGCCTTCTGGCTGGCTGTGTATTTAGGGTAGTTCGCCACATCGGGAACGATCGCCGTTTGTCCCGCTTGATGGTCGTCTGTCAGGTTGCGTCCAAAGTCTTTCAGATAGTACAGCCCGCTTAGTTCGGCAACACCGTTCGTGTAGTTTTTATGAACGATGACTTCCTTGCCGCCTGGTAACACTTCAATGTAAATGACGCGGCTGGCGCCTAGAGACTCGCCTAGAACACGGGCTGCGATCGCCTGAATCTCGTTGGCATCAGTCAGAGGGCTTAACGCATTGGTGAGCTTAACTCGAAACGCATCGGCTCGGGCAGCTTGACGCAAGGCATCTGTTGAGGGGCGCTCCTGTGGCAGATGAGATTCTGGCTGCGCCTTGTCTGGTTGCTGGGTGCGTTCGAGTTCGGTCAACAGGATTTGCACAGCCGTTTTCAGGCTGTCCGACCAGGTTTCGACCGCCCCCAGTGGCGTTTGCGACCAATCGTGCGATCGCATCCGCATCGCCATCTCGCTGTCGCCTGCAAATAAGTTTTTAGGATCGGCCCCCTCTACTGAATCACTCACACACCCTACCTCTGTGAAAAATACTGAGCTAAAAGCTTTTTGCTACCTTCTCGAACGGCGATTGAAGAGGATTGACCCAGTTCTGCAACCAGCGTCCGAATTTGCCTTAATGCTAAAGGGGAGGGTTGAATCCGTTGATTCTCCCAGCGATTAATCGTCTCGTAAGCAACACCCAGCGATTCTCCGAGTTGCACTTGGGTCAGTTGGGTTAGTTGCCGAAGTTCACGAATAACATAGCTAACCTCTGGTTGCACCAGTGCAAAAGATTGTTTGGACACCGAACTTTTAGAAGATTTCATACAGTTTAAGTACGTGGCATCTGTCATATTCAATATCCGCCCAAAATTAAACCGACTAATCTCCCTTAAGAAAGAGTTCTTCAACCCCAGCAGCCGTCTTGTATTCAGGGGATGTTTAGATTCACTGCTTGTATTGATAGAAATTAGCCAGACTCAAACAAAATTCAAGTCTAAACATTACCCAAAGCTGCTATGTGTCTGGCAAATACGTCATCATCATGAAGGCAACGGACAAATCTATAAGATATGGCTGTTCTAACGGGACTTAAACGAATAGCCTTGCAGCAGTTAGGTAGGATTGATGCGGCGAGCAATTAATAGAAAAAAAATTCAACCCAAGTCATATTCAGCAATATTCGTCTCCCGCGGTCGCGCCGATCGTACCTCGCTCCAGCAACGCCTTTTACCGAGTCTAGCGGCCCCAACGCCTCTTTTCCCAAAAAACCGGGTTTCACCAGTCCCCATGCCTAAGCCCTAGGTAAATTAGGTACTCTTAAATTCAGTGCAGCTCAGGCTGGCATGAAATAAATATGAAGAAGTGTAGCCAAAGGAACTCAAAAATGTTAAGATTCTTAATATAATGTAGCATTGTGTGCGCCCCAACCAAAACCTAACCTGAGATGGTGCTGAGTGGGAGCAGCAGCTAGCTACCATAAAACTAAGCCTCTTTAAATGAAAGGAAAGCGCAAGTCCCCGCCCGCTTTCCTTCCCAGCTAAAGCTAGGGGTTTGCGATGTCGCAAACCTTTAGAGGCACAGATCCTCAGCGGGAAAAGCTCATGAAAACTCTTAAGTCCTCAGATACAGATTCTGTTCGCGCTTACTTGCGGGAAATCGGCCGTGTTCCGCTGTTGACCCACGAGCAAGAAATACTCTACGGGAAACAGGTACAGCGCTCAACCGCACTGCATCAGGAGAAAAATATTTTAGCCGAAGAGTTAGGCCGCGACCCGACGGCGGCTGAATGGGCGCAGGCAGTAGGGCTGTCTGAGGAACAGTTGCAGCGGACGATCGACCACGGGGAAAGGGCAAAGCGCCAAATGGTGGAAGCGAATCTGCGCCTGGTAGTGTCTGTTGCCAAGAAATACATCAAGCGCAATGTAGATTTGCTCGATTTAATTCAGGAAGGCACGATCGGGATGCAGCGGGGAGTAGAAAAATTTGACCCGACTAAGGGCTACAGATTTTCTACTTATGCTTATTGGTGGATTCGTCAAGCAATTACTCGGGCGATCGCCGAAAAAGGCCGCACAATCCGCTTGCCCATCCACATTACCGAAAAGCTCAACAAAATTAAAAAGGCTCAGCGCCAACTTGCTCAACAGCTAGGCCGCGCGGCTACTGCTGCTGAGTTGGCATCTGAGCTAGAATTGACTCCCAAACAGATTCGGGAATACCTCGAACGCGCGCGCCTGCCACTTTCTCTTGACTTACGTGTGGGAGACAATCAAGACACAGAGTTGGGCGATTTGTTGGAAGATACGGGTACTACCCCAGAAGATTTTGCCCTGCAATCTTCCCTGCGGACTGACTTAGACCACCTGATGGCAGAGCTGACTCAGCAACAGCGAGAAGTCCTCGCCTTGCGGTTCGGTTTAGAAGACGGGCAAACCTTAACCTTGGCAAAAATAGGCGATCGTCTCAACATCAGTCGGGAACGAGTGCGGCAAATAGAACGGGAAGCTTTGACCAAACTCCGCAAGCGCAAGCAAGATATCAACGATTATCTAGCCAGCTAGGTAGATTGGGGATGGCGATCGGGTCTCCACCCCTGGCAATCCCCAATCTAAAATCGTAAAAACCGCCGCTTTTAATTCGGTTGTGCCTACTTGGTTGCTGCGACTGTCCTGCTACATTAGTAATTACTTAGTAATAAAGATCGGCAGCGATCGGATAATGGTTATTTAATTTAACCGCCCGTGTGTAACATAACAAGCTGTCTCTGAAACGGAGGTACTCGTGAGTAATTCATCTAATAAATCCCCAGAATTCTTTGAAGAAGACGGAGAAAATACCAACTTATTATGGCAATACGTGCAGTCCATGGCTCCCGACACTGTTTCTCAGTTGTCTAAACCGACTTCTCACGAAGTGTTCCAAGTAATGGAACGAAATATTGTCGGACTTTTGGGGAATTTGCCTTCGGAACACTTCGGGGTGACAGTTACTACCAGTCGCGAACATTTGGGTAGATTGCTCGCTTCCGCGATGATTAGCGGTTATTTTCTCAAAAATGCCGAACAGCGAATGACTTTTGAAAAGTCCATACAAGCCAGTGAGAGACACGGCTCGGACGATTAGTCGATTCTTAACATTTAAGTTGTACAAGTGTCAAGCCCCCCTCCCAAGATGGGGGCTTGAGATTTTAGATTTTAGATTTTAGATTTTAGATTTTAGATGAAATAATTGAATAATTATTGATTTTATTCTTAAATTCCCAATTCCCAATTCCTAATTAATATGTCTGTTTATCCTTTGACCCACAAAGTTATCGGCGTTGCTGCAATCTGGAACGACCGAAAACAAATTTTGATTGACAAGCGCCGACAACACGGACTGCACGGGGGTTTCTGGGAGTTTCCGGGCGGTAAAATAGAGCCTGGGGAAACAATTGAAGCTTGCATAGAACGGGAAATAATGGAGGAGTTGGGAATTGTTGTAGAAGTTGGCGATCGCTTGATTACAATTGACCACGACTACACTAATTTTACAGTTAGGCTTTACGTGCACCACTGTCGCCACATCAGCGGTGAACCGCAAACGATCGAATGCGATGAAATTCGTTGGGTGACTCTCGACGAAATTGACCAATTTACTTTTCCCAAGGCAAACGCACAGATTATTGCTGCACTGCGGAAAAGTTGAACTGTGATATCAAATTCGGTTGCTACTGACAACAGACCAATGAAAACTAACTTTTACTTTTGGGTAGTGGTGAATAGTAATGGTCAATAGCCAAGAGAGGCATTGTAATGAGGTACAAAGTAAAAAATTGCACCAATACGGCTACTCAATTTCTTCGAGAACGACAAGGTTTTACGAACCAATCGCCCCACTCGCTGCCACAGGGTGTTGTTGAATTGCTTTTGGGTAAATGGTTTTTCCCGTTTCTTTGCCAACGGCTTTTCGGACGCTTGCAGGCGTAGTACCTGTTCGTATGCTTCCCAAAAATCGGTGTAGCCGATCCCACACGGGCGGTAAACGGCCGGCAAGGATTGCCAAAGCTTTGTTGCTGGCTGCCGATAACCCAATACGGTTTACTTAAGGTCGAACAAGCGGTACACTAAGTATGATGTATAAAAAAGTAAATCGAGTATAATGCCGTACAAAAAAATATTATTAGAATCTCCAAAGCTCAAAAGTAGCGACATATTCAAAGCAATAGAGATAGCGATTCCATCAACAGAAATAGAAGCGGCTATCTTGAAAACAAAATCAAGAGAAAAACGGCATCGTGCGCTACCATCACAACTGGTAGTATGTTTGATCGTAGCAATGAGCTTATGGTCAAAAGACTCAATGCGCGACGTACTAAAGAATCTGATTGATGGACTTAATGAAGTCTGGTTGAAAACAGGTAGATATTGGAAAATTCCGTGCAAGGCCGCTATTACTAAAGCCAGAAAAAGATTAGGATGTCTTGTAATGAGCCAGTTATTTCATCAGTTGGTACGACCAATGGCTACAACTGAAACAGTAGGAGCTTTTCTGAATGGATTGAGAGTTGTAGCAATAGATGGAACCTGCTTAGACATCCCAGACAGTGATGAAAATGCCAGAGTTTTTGGCCGTCCAGGTAGCCGTCCAGGTACAAGAGCTGCTTTTCCCTTTCGCTAGATTAGTTATTTTAGTAGAAGCAGGAACACATTTAATATTTGATGCTTTAATATGCCCATACAAGATGGGAGAAAGAGTCAGAGCGTTAAGATTATTGCGGTCAGTTACTAAAGAAATGTTGCTAATGTGGGATAGAGGTTTGCATTCGTATGCAATGGTATCATCCACGCTCAGCAAAGGTTGTGGCTATTTAGGAAGAATTCCATCAAATGTTAAATTCCTCAACGAAACACAGCTAGAAGATGGTTCTTACTTAAGTTTTATTAATCCCCCAGGCAAATTCAGAAAAAAAGGATTTAAACCAATCCAAATCAGAGTAATCGAGTATACAATTGAAAACTTAAATGACCCAACAGCAGAAATTAGATATCGTTTAATTACAAGTTTATTAGACCCTCAAAAATTTCCGGCAAAGTTATTGGCTGCCGAATATCATCAACGTTGGGAAGTGGAAAATACAATTGATGAATTCAAAGTACACCTGTTAGAACGAAAAACTCATATTCGTTCTCAAAGACCAAGAGAAGTAGTGCAAGAAATTTATGGTCTATTATTAGGACATTGGGCTGTGCGGTCATTAATTTTTCAAACAGCGAATAGTGTAGAAATTTCCCCGTTAAGTATTTCTTTCACGGGTACATTACGAGTTATTCGTCGCGCTCTCCCAAAATTTCAGCGACTAGAAGCACAAGAAATTCCCTTTTTTTAACTTGGTTGAATTTGGAGATTCTTGATGCGACTTTGCCACAAAGAGTTGAGAGAAATAACCCAAGAGTTGTGAAAAAACCTGTTTCAAAATTTAAATCTAAAAAAGTTAGACACAGAGGTACTGGAATAAAAATTAATTCTCCTGTTTTTAATATTTTCAAGCCTCCCAACCCTTAAGTAAACCGTATTGGCCGATAACCATCTCCAACAAAGACCCCAACAATCTCACAGCCATCGACATCAATGGCTAACCAGACCCATTGTTTCTTCTATTTGGAACTCATAAATGACCACATCTGCGGCAAGCTGAATCGTCAGCAGACCTACTTTTTTTTAGTGACTTCTATGGTCTTTGGAATCTCGTAGAACTTCTGATTGACATACAGTTGTAGCTCATATTCCGCTCAAACTACCCAATCCTATTTTTTAACAGTCGCTTGCAAATAAAGCAGCGGGTCTTCAGCAACCCAACCCAAACCCGAATTGTACCGAACTTCAAAATGCAAATGAGATGGCGGAATGTCCCGTTTTCCCGTCGTCCCCACAGTTCCCAAAACTTCTCCAGACTGCACTTTTTGACCGACTTTTACGGCAAGATCTTTCAAATGAGCGTAGCGCGTTTGCTTCCCCGCTTGATGGTTGACCACCACTAAATTCCCGTAATCCCCCTGGGACCCGGCAAAGGCGACAGTCCCCTCGCCCGCCGCCAAAACCTGGGTACCCTCCGACGCCAAAAAATCTACGCCGCTGTGGAAAAAAAATTCGCGCAGGACTGGATGAAATTGCCGCCCGTAACGCAAAGCTTCCACCGCTGGGGCCGGCAGCGGAAATCCTTGCACCGATCGCGCTGCATCGAGATTGATAGAAGGCCCGACCGACATATTCACCGCAGGCACAAATACCGTTTTCCCCAAAGGCCTACACCCATTCGCCTCAAATAGCAAATCTGCGCGCACTTTGTAAGCTTCTGCCAGTTTTTGCCAATTCCAGCCCGCAGGCACTTCTACCTCGATGCCACTGTACGGAGGAATGACGATCGTACTTCCAGCAGATACTCCACCGCCCCGCAACATCGGATTTATCCCGATCAGCGCCGCAGGAATCACATTGTACTGCCGCGCGATGCTTTCTATAGTTTCGCCCTGGGCCGCAGTGTGGCGGCGCAACCGAGACATAGCCGGACTCGGGCAATCGCGGGCGGGGTCGGGGTTTTCTACAGGTGTACCTGAAGGAAGATTTGCAGGTAGGATCTCGGTATTTGCCACCGCTTTCCCAACGGGTACGATCGACCACATTAGTGCAGAAATCAGCGGAAACAAGCGTTTAAAAGTCATTATGTCTAGACAAAAAAGTATTCATTATGGACAATTGACAGTTTTCGAGTCGAGCGAAACTGCATATTTGAAAGCTCTAGCCGCCCCCCAGACCGTAAATCCCAGGCTAAGCCAAGTTAGGATGAGAATTATTAGTTTTGGTCGCTCTTGGGAAATCAGGCAAAAATTGCTTGTGATGCCTGTCAGCGCCTGCCTGTTAACAGCTATGTTCTTGAGGAAGCGGTACGCCCCGCCCCGCTTCCTTCCCGTGGTCAAGACAAAAATGCTCGATCCGGAACGTGTCTGCGGGGATGAGGTATTTAGCGGGAGTTATTAAATGAGTTTATCTTTTAAGCAAGCGACCCTTTATGTGACTTTGCTGTCGATCGGGGGAGGTATGGGATGGTTGGGCAATCGCTATCTCCAAGGCTCAAATAATCTGGAAACCGGATCGGTTGTGCCCGTAGTGCGGAACCAAATCCCCCCCTATCCGTCTCCTCCTATTGAGGAAAATCAGGCGGTCGATCGCAGCAATCCCAATTTTATTGCTGAAGCAGCCGAAAAAGTCGGCCCTGCTGTAGTGCGGATTGACGCATCGAGCAAAGTGGCCAATCAAGTACCGGAAGCTTTCAAAAATCCTTTGTTTCGCCGGTTTTTTGGGGACAATTTGCCGCAGCCGGAAGAACGAGTCAAGAGAGGTACGGGTTCGGGGTTTATTCTCACTCCTGACGGCCGCATAGTTACTAATGCTCACGTCGTCTCCGGGACGGATACTGTCAAGGTGACTCTCAAAGACGGCCGCGAGTTTGAGGGTAAGGTGCAGGGAGTCGATCCGTTGACGGATGTGGCTGTTGTTAAGATTAATGCCAAGGAACTGCCGCAGGTGGCTTTGGGTCGATCGGACAATATCGTACCGGGACAGTGGGCGATCGCGATCGGCAATCCTTTAGGTCTCGACAATACCGTGACTGTGGGCATTATCAGCGCTACGGGTCGATCGAGTTCCCAAGTAGGCATCCCCGACAAGCGCGTCCGCTTCATCCAAACCGACGCCGCCATCAACCCCGGCAATTCTGGCGGCCCCCTGCTCAACGACCAAGGCGAAGTAATTGGTATCAATACAGCCATTCGCGCCGACGCTCAAGGCTTGGGATTTGCAATTCCGATCGAAACCGCCAAACGAGTTTCCGATCAGTTATTCGCCAAAGGTAAAGCCGAACATCCCTATCTCGGCATTCAAATGGTCAGCTTGAGTCCCGCCACCAAGGCAGAACTCAATAAACAGCTCGATAATAATAAAATTACCCTCGATCGAGGCGTAGCCGTGACGCGAGTCGTGGAAAATTCCCCCGCTCAAAAAGCCGACTTGCGCGCCGGAGATGTCATTCAAAAAGTTGATGGAATTGCGGTTAACACTCCCGGGGACGTGCAAGAACGGGTGGAAAACACTGCTGTGGGCAAAGAACTCCAAATAGAAATTAACCGTTTGGGTCAAGTTGAGACAATCAAAGTACGTCCCGGTGCTTTTCCCTTATCAGGTAGCCCCGCTGGTGGCTGATACCATTTTCGATTTTCGATTAAAGAATTGGGAATGACTTACTGCATAAGGATTTGGAGCTTACCTGCAGTTGCATTCTTTTTTGAAACTGGTATTAGTGGCAAACAGTGAAGGATGAAAGATGAATCTGATAGTTTACAGTCCTGGACGTAGCAACCGGGTTTTTTCACCAAAACCCTCGGTGTAGCGCAAGGGATATCCGGTTAAAAACCCGGTTTCTTAATTCCCTGTGCGTTCAGGACTGTTTATTTTTTTGAACAGCTTTCATCTTTCTCCCTTCCCCAACTCGTTGATATTTTTACTTCTCTTTGGAAGAGTTTGGTTGAATCGAGCTGGTGTTTGTTAAATTTTCTTCTAGGTGCATCCTCTGCTCCATTTGCCTCAGAAAATAGCCAGTCATCATTGCTGAAGCTAGCAAACCTGCTAAGTTTTCGCGGTCAGTGGTAATTTGGACGTTAAAATTGTCTGAAGGCAAGATGCCGACAAGTCCTTGAACGTTATGAGAGATAATTTCTTTGATTTCTGGGCTGACGGACTTGGCGACGCGGGCTAGAACCTCCGGGGATTGGTGTTGGAGGTACTTCAGAAGTGGATTGGCTGCTGTTTGTTGGGCATTGGAACTGTCAAAGTCAGGGTGAAAAACCATTTGGCGATTCTTAATTTCTGGCTTGTTACATTCTACTTTAAACTACTCGTCTTTGCTTGGGTACAAATTTGCCTGAAAGTCAATTTGCAATTGTTTTGGCAGTTGGTCTACTTGAAAGTACCGATGAAATTTATCGGTAACTTGTAACCAATACGATCGCCCCTCAGTCGGTCGCCGTTTGCGGACGAAACCCATTTCTACAAGTTCCTGCACTTGTTGGTAAGCTCCTGAACCTCGTAAGTTAACTAAGTCAGGCTGAGCGATGCCGCCTTTGAGGGCGATCGCAGCCAGCGTTCGCAAAGCTCCAACACCTAATTCTGGAGGTATTAAAGTTTGCATTAAACTAGCAAACTCTTCTCTGAGTTGCAGGCTGTATCCCGTCGGAGTTTCGACGACTTCTAATGCACTCTCGCGGCGGGACGAGTCAGACATGAGTTCAATGATGGCGTCTTCGGCTTCGGATCGATCGCACTTGGCAATTTCTGCAATTTCTGCCAGCGGCACTGGCTGACCTTTTAGGTACAATATGGCTTCTATTGTTGTGGCTAAGCGAGTCATTTTGGAATTATTAATTGGGACGTTGAAAGAAGAAGGAACCAGGAAGCAGGAAAAGAACAGCTATCCGTATTTCCATAACTTCCGTGTCGTGAATCAAGAGAATTAGTAAGAAACATTCCCCTTACACAAATCATTGAAAGTATATGTTAGGTTGAGGAAGGAAACCCAACTCTTTCAATTTTCTTTTTTTTTCAATTTCAGTCGGGGACGCATAAAATTTCAATTTATGATGCGTAATGGCGCACCTAAACGCTATAATTAGAGCGTTTAGCCTTTTTTTGCATCCCGGAGTGAATCTGAGATTTTTGCTCAAACAAATTGCCGTTTTCATCGCCAATTTTCAAATTTAAAATATTACATTTAGCGTTCTGCCATTGATCAATCTAACTGTCGGCCAGTCAATTCTACAAAAATATCCTCTAAATTAGAAGGACGAACCATCATCCCAGTTTTATCGGCTTTGCCATCCAGATATAAATTAGCTTCTTCCAGAGTAGGGAAAAACTTGTATTCCCAGCGATCGCCTATTTGCTTCATCACTAACCCTTGACCATGTTCCTGCCGCAGTTGGGCCAATGTTCCCAGTTTAATTAACTTGCCGCCGTCCATAATGCCGATGCGATCGCACAAATACTCCACTTCATCCATATAATGCGTTGTCAACAGCATTGTCATTCCCTGCTTGTTCAAATCTAGAATAATTTCCCACAACCGACGCCGCGTTTGTGGGTCTAACCCTACAGTCGGTTCGTCCAAAAATAAGATTTTCGGCTGATGCAAAAGAGCTCTGGCAATTTGCAACCTCCGCTTCATTCCTCCCGACAAAGTTTTTACTAAATCATCTCGCCTTTCTGATAATTCTACATATTCCAACCACCGTTTAATTAACTGTTGCCGTTTCGGGTTTGGGATGTGGTGCATCCGCCCGTGAAACTCCATATTTTCCCAGACGGAAAGCTCAGTATCAACGCTAGTTTGTTGGAGTACGACGCCGATGGACTGTTTTACTTGCAAGCTTTGCCGCATCACGTCATATCCAGCTACCTGAATTTGACCGCTGGTGAGTTTAGTCAGGGTAGTCAGCATCCGAATAGTCGTCGATTTGCCGGCACCGTTGGGGCCAAGGAGACCGAACATTTCTCCTGCTTCAATCGTGAACGAAAGGTCATTGACAACCGGGATTTTGTTGTAGATTTTGCAGGCATTTTGTAGGGAAACAGCGGCAACCATAGGTATTGCGGTCTTAATATATTGTAATCATGCTCTGTCTTATCAGTCATATCATTTCGGGTAACTCAACCACCATACTTGTAGTGGTAGCTTTTACCAACAATCTGTAATTCACATTCACAATATCTATAAACTAGCCTCTACTTTTTTGACAAAATTTTATAACAGGTACGCCAACAAACATGATATCATTCCTGGACGCAGCACTAAGGTTTTATCGACGAAAATTTCTGCTGGCCGACATCTGTACAAATAAAAGAAAATCCCGGTTTCTCTGCTATTTGTGCCCGAGTTTTGTTACTGTAACTAATTTCAGTATCATCTGCAGGTATCAGGCTAATTTTTTTAGAGGTTGCACCACCCACTTATTGCGGTTGAGTTAAATCAGGTTTCAATTCCATCATCCGGCTGTCGAATTTGCGCGCTGCTTCGCTAATCGTGATAGTCGGTGTAGTGCCGTCGAGATATATAGTTGTCATAAAAACCCCTATTTTACCCCGTCGAAATAGCGTCATATCGACATTCATGAGTATATTTTTTATTTTTCCTTGACTTCTCCACCCGGCGGATACTTCGCCAATCTTGTCTTGCAAAGTTAAAGCGGCGGGATGAGTGAACGGCAATTCCTTGTTAAGGTTTAAACCTTGAGAGAATGCTTTTGCAGCAAACCCTTCACGGATTGCTCGATCGAACGTAGCTTGTTGGATCGGATTTGACAGTTGCACTGTAAATCCTATTAGCAATTGAAGTTGAAACAGCTTGCGATCGATTTTTTGGTACGCAAAGATGCTAGCTGGTTTAAAGTCAGGGCCCTGGCTGAGTTGATTTTTGAAATTTGCCACATCGTCGGATGACATCTCTGTAAAACCTTGGGGCAAGTCTTGTAAAGTCAAGACTAAGCCGGACAAGTCCGCTGCTGCTTCTGGAATATCGGCAGACAGAATTTTGGTACGATCGATCGCTGGAGTTGCGATCGACACTTTGCCAAATCCACCGCCCCATGCAGCACTAATTAGCAAACAGATCGATAACACAACTTTTTTTTTCATTACATTATTTTATCCTGTTGCTATTATTCATAAGCAATCTCTACCTCACTTTACCCTAAAGCGCTGTCTTTGATTATTCGGCTGCTTCTAATTCCTCTAATTCTTGCGTAGACTGCCATCCAGCTTGCCAGAGCGATCTGTCTTTGAGCTGTGTGGCATTCAGCCAAAAACGGACATTTGGATCGCAAGCCGCCACCATTTCCGCAAATACCCATTTACCTTCATTTTTTCGGTTGACTACTTGAAAGTGCCGCCACCCCCAAGTTTTTTGGTGTGAAGTCCATCGAGAACCAACTAAATAAGGAAATTTTTGTTTTTTTGGCACAGTATTTTTGTTGACCAATATATTAGAAAGCAAGTTAATTGTAATAAATCTTTCTGTTTGATGATATTAATTCCCTATCCAAACTCGTCAAATCCTCTCCTTCTCTCCTCTTCTCCCCCTCCCCTCTCGAACATAACAGAAAATATAGAGGCCCGGCAGCTTAAACGAGATTTCGCTTAAACTCTATCTGCAAGTAGATGCGTTGATTGTAACTTGCAGCATTTACGCCTTCTGGTTCAAAAGTAAGGGCAGTTCAGTGACTGCCCCTGTAATTAGTTATACCTATTGAATAGGATAATTTTTCAGGCGATCCACAAATAGCAAATTTATGCAGTACGAGCTAAATCGTGAATCTCAAATCTAAAAGCAAATAACCCAGGTTATAGTTGTGCACAATAATCCGTTTTGTGAAACTTACTCAAATCTACTTTTCGAGCAGGTTTGATGTTCACTTCCTGCTTCTACCAAGGCGGTAGGCCGCTTCTTGTCCGCAGGCGTCTTTCGAGCCCAACTCTCCCTACAAACATTTTTTCAATCTTATACTGTGTCTCATTGATGCTGTAAAGCTCAATAAAAAAGCACTTTTCGGCAAGATTGACTAATTTCTTTGATTCTGTCGCTACCCCTTGATTACTTCCCTGTTAAGGCTTTTGGCCCGATAAATCCAGAGGAAGTTGGGGAAGCCGGAGGCGAACCGCATTTGTTTGCAGCCAGAGAGTGATGGCGTGCTTCCGCTGGGGAGTCACGTACTCTCCGGGTCTGATCACTCCAGCACAGACGCCGATGTTTTTAATAAGGGTTTCTCGCTCCGATGAACTTGCACCCTGTAGCAACCTGACTTGGGCTTTGATAAAATCCACGTTCATAGCTGAAAGTAAAAGTAACTAAAGAACTCAGTTAAATAGCGATGCTTTGGTTCCAATTGTAACTCTAAAACCACTTGGTATGAATCAAATTGATTCAATATCCCCTAGATGGGGATCGGGCCGTCTAGAGCTAGCTAACTTTATTTACTTTATCTGTTTTTGCTAGCAAAAGTGTCACTATGCTAGCAGTTTTGGTAGAATTATTCATAGTTAAGAACTGTTACAAATTTTGCTTGTATCCGACAATACGGCTGAGTTTAGTGCTAACGCTACTTTTGAGAACTCAAAAAGTTCAGCACTGTCTCCCGATCTTTGCCTCCCTAAGTTTTATCATCCCCCATTGGGAAGCGATCGCTCGCCGAACTTTCCTCTTCGAGAGCCCCTCTTAACACCCGAACACTGCCACCTCACCCTATTTAATTAGATCTGCCCGCAAGCCTCGCTGTGGACTATAACTTCAGGCATACGTGTTGTTACCTGGGCTACCATAAGCGAGCAAGTTTTTATTCTTTTTTCTCAAGAATATATTTTTTACTTTTCTTGCAAAGCCCTTATTTGTGTTAATTAAGGCAGCTTTGTGATGTGCGCGCCAACCAAGACTCCCAGCTTGAGAACGCTGACATTTTGCACTCTGTGGCGGTGAATCTGTTTTCTGAATTCATTGGGGGCGATCGCTCGCCAATTACAATTACTACTCAGGGCTGATTTTGTATAATTTATAACAAATAGATTTATGCTTGTTAGCTAAAAACAGCACAAGTTTAAACAGTATTCCACCCGTCGCTTGTTTTTAAAAGCAAAAAATCTGGGGTAATCAACACGGCAATACCCGCGCTGTCAAGGTTTAACGTGCAGATTTTGCCCTCGTTCTTAGTATTTAACCGCAATTATATCTAGCGCAATTTGCTGACTATTAAAGTTCAAAATAAGAAGAAATTAACCGTCTAAGCGGAACTGATAAAAACCCAATCAAATCTTATAGTTTGAGATTAAAACTGACTTATTTATGACTGGCAAAGCAACTTTTTTACAAAAAACATCTCTCCAGCCATGTTTGGGGTCAAAAAAATCTGGTTTTTGACTGTGGAAGGGCTGGTTTATCGAGATTTGGGCGTGAATTAGAGATATTAATTAACCTCCCGATATGATATCTTTCACTATACAAAAACGAATCGATATGCCAGGATATAAAATCCCCTCGCACCGAAGCTGCGGGGGGGAAATGGTGAAGAAAATTATTGTTTTAAATTATCGATATGTAGATCTATTTTTGCAGTATCAAGAGGTATTGAGCGATCGACCTATCAACCTATTTCGGCGACTTCCTAAGATAATTTCCCGGTGGGAAACCGAGAAATTATCAACTAAATCAACCTTTTTTCTGACGTTGCAGCTTAGTTTTCCAATTGGCTATCTCCTTCTGAGCCGGCTGATAACTCTTAGTACCCGACGGCACCAGCAATGCAGCTTCAACTGCCTCTTTGAGCTTTCCTTGAGAGCTGCGCAACTGAGCAATTTTGAGAATACTTTCGCTCCACTCTCCAATTAACTGCTGAGCTTCTTCATACTTCGGCTGACCGGGCTCAATTTTATTAGCTTGCTGGATACCTTTACTGTAAGAAGACGCAACCCCCCGCTTAATTTGACCCTTAGCAGCTGATAGCAAAGCAACATTTACGTCCTGGTCTTTGGATAGCTCGTCCCACTGAGCGATCGCCTGTTTCGACTGATTGTAAACAGGCTTGTTGACATCAGGCATCAATTTAGCAGCCCCGATCGCCCCCTGGAAATCGCCCCGAGCAGCCCGCCCGTTAGCTATATCCAAAATCGTTAAACTCCAGCGCTCAATATCCTGCTGAGCCTGCGGGTAGAGCGGATCGCTAGCCGGAATCGTTCGAGCCTTAGCCACTGCTTTATTAAAACTAGAAGCCGAACCATCCTTGAGGAAAGTTTTCGCCTCAGCCCACACCTGCTGGCTCGATTGTGGCTGCTTGCTTCCAGTCACTGCTTGCACCGCCCGAGGTTGGTTCTGCGACCCCCCAGCACCAGCAGAGTTTTGAGATCCAGAGTTTTGGGCATTTTCAGCAGGCGATCGAGGATCTCCTTCCTGCTGACCGATAAAAATTGATTTGTTCGTCAGAAAAACACCCAACAGCAGCACCAAAGCCGTAGCTGAGCTCCACAAAACTAGCTGCTGCAAAAATGACTTGTCCGACCCGCCGTTATCCCGATCCTCCGGCTTTTGCAAGTTGGGTGGATCGCCTCCCCGATCGGCAGGACCTGCAGCATCCGGCTGCAACGCAGGTGGCATCTCAACCGACGAATCCTCAGCGTTGCGAACTGCCGGAGGCAGTTCCACTCGAGCCGTAGCCGTCGCCATTTGCGGGCGATCGAACCCATCAGCGGCATTAACCGCCATATTGCCATTGCGTCCTGCCAATACAGCAGTTGGCACCCCAGAAACATCCGGCAAAATCACCAAATGAGCCTTTCCCGGAGGATTCACCACCATCAAAGGTTCTTGTTTGGGACGCAAATGGTGGTCGCACAGCTCCGGCAGCCGATCGCTCAAAAAACGGTCTAAACCCTTAAGGGTCGTGCACTGTCCCGATCGCAGTCCCTCCAAAAGCGCCGTCGTAAAAAATCCCTGACGCAAAGCCGAAGTTTCGCGCGAAACTTGATTCGGGCGGCAAGAAAGCACCGTCGGGATTTCCAGTTCCCGCGCCAGCTCGGCCGTTTGAGAGCCGATCGTGTCCCCCGCTTTCACAATCTGGCTGCGGTTCATATCAACCAGCACCAACACCGTTTCCGTAGGAGCGTTTTTCAGAGTATTCAACAGCAACTCTACCGGAATCCCCGTACCCTGAATGTCCGCCGGATTGCCGTCAACCGGCATTAAATAATCCTTGCCTTCATAACTGACACCGTAGCCGCTAAAAAAACACCAGAGTAAATCTCCCTGTTGCAGATGTTCCGCACACAGGCTTTGGGTCAACCTCAGAATATTTTCCCGATTCGGATATGTTGATTGACCCCACAGCGACGGCGAGCTATCGGTCATCAGCAGACACCCGTCCGGCGCAAAACCCGCCTCCTCAGTCAAAAAACCGTACAGTGCCTCTGCATCCTCTTGGGCATAACTCAAAGGCTGGAGTAACTGATATTGATTGATGCCTATTGCAATACAAGCGTGATTTTTCATCTCATATGCCCTATACACATAGTGGACAGCTTGCACAAAACGATAACACATAGCCGTTTAAGGTTATACCTACTTTCGCCAGCACTCTGACAGCAGTTGTCCGAAGGCAGAAGTCCCAACAAGCGCCCAAATTTAGCATCCTAGAATTTTCAACTTTTATATTGCAGTAAAAATTTATACCCTGTGCCTGCTTTCAGAAAAATGAAGTTAAATTGGATACACAGGCCAGTGTATTTGAGTCTAATTTTCAGCAAACAACACCAAAAAGGAATAACCCGCCAATGGTCTCTACTGCCCAAAAAGAAATCTCCACCCGCAGCGAATCGCGACTGAAGCAAAAGCATCCGAAAACTCACAGCCATTATAGGTTTCAGGATTTTTTTGCCTTCGACAGCCAGATAGGTACAATTAACGACTGGAATAAGTCGCGCAACATTTTTACCAGCGAAGACTTCATTATCGGTTTGGTGGAGGGACTCGAAGAAGAAGTAGGTCCGGCTTCCTCTGTCATCATGTATACTATTGGTTGCCATTGGGGACTGCAAGATTCAGAATTTTTTCAAAAATGGTTTAGTGCCGAATTCAGCCAGAACATTCGCCAGTCCAATCTCATGTTTCTGCTAGAAACTTGGTGGTGGCCTTTCACTGCTCAAGGTTGGGGTCGCTGGGAAGTTGACATGAGCGATCGCAAACACGGCTGCATCTTCATCAATATCTTTGACTCAGCAGTTGCTCGCACTTTGGGCGACGTAGGCAAACCGGTTTGTCACCTATATGCCGGTTTGTTCGCTGGTTTCTTCGGATCTCTAGTCAAAAAGCCTCTGAGCTGCATAGAACTCCAATGTTACTCAATGGGAGAAACCTATTGCAAGTTCCTGCTCGGCAACCCTGATAAAATTGATGCAGCAGCATTCTGGCTCAACGAAGGTGCCAACGCCCGCGATATTCAAACTCGACTGCAACACGGTGAAATATTGCGGTAAACAACAAAGTGGAAAGGCACATCCCCTGCCCTGCCTTTCCTCCCACCAATTTCGCGATCGAGAGTCCGATGGTGGGCCTCTCCAGGCAGGAAAAAAGATGAAAAGTCAAACTTCATGGTTGGACAAGTCTGTCCAAGATTTCTTTGGTCACTATAATTGGTTGGGAAAACCTTTAGAAACCGAAAATGGCTCGACCCCCGGTCAAGTTATGACTTTAACCCAGTCAGTAGCAGACTTTTTTCAAGCTATTTCTTGGGAAGGAATTCCCGAAGTAGGTGCTCTACCCCTACCGCCACCCTTGCCAGTAATTTCTATTTCTGAACCAGCAGAAGTCACCATTGATGACCTATTCGACTTGTTTTAATCTGTGTGCGAAATGGAAAACAAAAAATATGGCAATCTCTCATCCCTCATTTTTCATATCTCTTCTCTCAAAATCCCTCCGTTAAATCCGTTAAATCCCGTACACTGCTTTTTGCCGAACTTCCTTCTTTATATCAGTTACCGACTACCACTTAATAAAAATCATGCACCCTGAGATTGAGTCGCTGCTGGATCAGGCAGAAAACCGATTTTTAAAAGGCGAAGAACTTATAGCTTTTAAGCGTCAAGCTGCAACTCTTGCCCAGCGCTTAAAAATTTACGAATTTTTGCGAGATAAGGAAGCAAGCATCTTCCAACCAATAGCCAACCAGCTACAAGAAACATTCCCCGACGAAAAACAAGAAACCTTAGAACGATCGCTCAAACACTGGCTGTTAGTCTTGCGGTACTGCGCTATGGCCATGCTGCTGAACGATCGAGATTTGCTCGAACAGCGCCTCCTAAACTGGCTTTCCGGCATAGTCGAAGCCCACCAAACTCAAAAGCTCGAAGCAACTGTTTGCGATCTGCTGCAAACTCGTTTAAAAGAACTGCTTTCCGAGCAAGCCAGGGCTATATTACAGCCATTTTTAGACCAAGCGCAGTCAATAGTTATTGACCGAGGTAATAAATAATCAGCAAATTCCCAATTCCCAATTCCCAATTCCCAATTCCCAATTCCCGATGATTAATATTGCCGACTTGCTCAAACAGCCCCGACTCCCTGGAAACTACTTTGCCAGCGATGCCTACGTCCGAGGCGACCTCGAACTAGGCTTGCTCGAAAACCGCCGGGGCGATCGACTCATAGCGCTCCCAGAAACACTGATTCAAGCGATTTATATCGGCTTGGAAAAAGAAACCGGTCAAGCCTCCCGCCTCGTGCTTTTCAACTGCGGCCGCTGGTGGGGTAAAAACTTCTACGTGCGTTTTTGCGAAGAAGTCAGCGAATACTACGGTCAGCCAGTTTCTGAAATGGAAATGGTAGAATTTCTTCAGTCCTTGCAACAGTGCTGGAAAACTCACGGATGGGGAACACTTGAACTGGACCCCAGCTATTCCGAACACGGATTTTTAATAGTAAAAACTGCTAATTCTCTTTTTGCCAAAACAGCCCCCAAGTCTAAGCAGCCAGCCTGTTTTCTAGAAGCAGGTATTTTAAGTTCGTTCTTTAGTCAGCTTACAGGTCGAGAACTCCACTGCCTGCAAACCTCCTGCGAATCCTTGGGCTCGGACTGCAATCGCTTTATTTTAGGGCTGCGCGATCGCCTCCAACCAGCAGATAATTTCGTCGAAGAAGGACAACAACACGAAGCTATTATCAGTCAACTTACCCAAAAAATTTGACTTGTTTGACAGCTATTAGCAACTAACTAATAGCTGTCAAATCGATGGCTGCCCAGCCCTAAAATCCACTATAATCAAAACTGTGAGTTAAATTATAAAAAAGCTAAAGAGTTGGAAAATCCGATTTTAGCTATTTAAATAAAACCAGATTATAACTAGGAGCTAGATAATTCATAACCGCTCCTAGAAACTCATAAAAATTAAAAGCAATCACAACCTAAAACATTTTGCTAGAACTTAATGGACGCCAACGAACTTCTAAATCGATATGCAGCCGGCGAAAGAGATTTTAGACTGGCAAATCTGCGCGGCATTGTCTTGAGTCCGATCGATTTATACCGTTCCAGCGATGCCCCAACTCTAATCTTGGCAAACCTCAACCAACACCAGCACCGACCCTACTTAATCGGTGCTAACCTCAGCGGTGCCGACCTCACCAAAGCCCATCTGAGCCGAGCAAACCTCAGCAAAGCTGACCTCAGCGGAGCCAATCTCACCGGCGCCAACCTCATGGCAGCAAGTCTCAGCGGAGCCAATCTCAGCGGAGCCAATCTCACCGGCGCCAACCTCGCCGGATGTCACCTGAATTGGGCCAATTTGACCGGAGCAATTCTCCCCAAGGCCAATCTCGCAGGTGCAGATCTGAGCGCTGCCAACCTCACCAAAGCCGTTCTGGGCGAGGCAAATCTAAGTAAAGCTTATCTGATTAAAGCCAATCTCAACGGGGTCAATTTCAAATATTCCTGCTTAAGTTTGGCGAGTCTCAAAGAGGCAGACTTGACCGAAGCACAGCTCACCGGATCTGAATTGTTCAAAGCCAACCTAGCCGGAGCCAACTTAACCCGTGCTAACCTCAGCAAAGCCAAGCTGTTGCAAGCTAACCTCAGGCGAACTAACTTCACTCAAGCCTATTTAAACGGCGCCTGCTTGAGCGAATCAGACCTCAGCGAAGCTTGCTTGGATAGAGCCAATTTGTGCAAAGCAGACCTGAGCAAAACCTACCTGAGAAATATTACGTTGAATGGCTGCCATTTAAGCGGTATCAACCTCAGCGGGGCCGATCTCGGCGGTGTAGACTTGAGCCGCAAACTTTTAACTGGAATTAATATGGCAGAGGCATTGTTGAACGAAGCTAACTTGAGCGGTGCTTATCTGATAGAAGCTAACTTGAGCGGAGCCTACCTCAGCAAAGCCAACTTGAGCGGAGCCTACCTGATCAATGCCGACCTGTCTAATTCTTGCCTGCAGGAAATTGACTTGAGCAAAGCTAACCTGAGTAAAGCCAACTTGCAGAAAGCTGACTTAACAGGAGCGAACCTCCGGGGAGCCATTCTCACTGAGGCGGATTTGAGGGGAGCCAAGTTGATTGGAGCCATTCTTCCTAACGGCACAGTTTATCGCCATTAACCTGTCAACCCCCTTGATTATTTGCCCAATAAAGTGCGGTTGTTGTCCAGAATCGGAAAAAATAAGTTCCTTTCTTCCACGGTGAGATATTGTTTGAGTACCTTTTTCATCACATCGTAGGTCACGGTCGCAGTATTGCGAACTTGAACAGCGCCTAAAATAGTTTGCAACCAAAGCAGGAGCCGATCGCGCAACCGTTCAGTATCGTCAATCAACATTGCAGCAGCCGAATGCCTCAAGACCTGCACAATATCTCCACGGCACTTTTGGGTCACATCTTGAGTCCCCCGGCGAAATAAATTGGGGTCGAGAGACTGCATTTGTGCTTCCACTTGTTGCATAATTTCTGTTTCAGACGCTTGAATTTTTTTATAAGCACTGATCCGGTGATTCAAAGACTGAAGGTAGTCTTTCAAAAATTGGAGTTCTTCAGCACTGGCGTAGCGTCCGTCTGCTTCCGTACTCAAACGTGCAAGTTGGCTCAACATAAGTTTTTCTCTACTACTAAAATACAAACATATCAGTTTTAAGCTTCTTTAGTCCGAACTAAATACTGTCCTACTTGAAAGCGGGTTTCATTAAGCTGTGTAACAATCGAACGAGTAATTAACTTTCCTGATTCTACAACTACTTGACCCGTGATTGGGTGTAATAAATCTTGCTGAGCCCGGCGGCCAATTAGAGCTTCCACATTTTCAATAGCATTAATGTACATCCCTGCAGGCAACTGTACAACTACACCCTCGCCCATAATTTGAGCCTGACAAGCAAGTCGCGAATTGGCTTGAGCTGTAGTAATGACTTCCAACGTCCTCTTCTCGCGCCGGTTCATGTCAGATAAGCCTTCCATGCCTTCTTTAATGTAAACGTGGCAGGTAGCGCACATTCCCCGCCCCCCGCATTCCTTGAGAACGTCTAAGTCTTTGGAAAGTAAGGCAGACAGGATATTAGATCGGGTTTCGACTGCCATTTCCTCGGAAATTGGATCTAGTCTAATAATTTTAACCATATTGATTTTTGCTCCTGTCAAGTTCAGTATTTAGCAAGTACGATCGACATATTTAAAGCCAAAAAAATTTGGCTAACACTCAAAAAGGTTAAAATGGCTCGATCGCACCATCGGCTTCCGCCTCTCTAACCCTGATAGTATAACCGCGCTTCTGTTTTGGTAATCGCTGTTCCGTCTGCCCTATTCTCCAGCTTAGCTGCGATTGCTAAAATCTTAGATTTTTCGTTGACAGTCTTGAAAAAACTGTAATAGTCGCGATCGACTAAAATAGCAGCCACAGGTACTTATATATCTCGCACCCGAATCCGGCAAGATTGCTACTGATTCCGAAACTCAAGGATTTTAGTAGGCGCGACCGTGCGATCGCTCGATTGTCGGCTCAGAATCAACCTGAGATAACATAGGCTGTACCTGGCTAGCAATTTAAAAATTTGAATTTTTGTCAGAATTCTTTACAGATTTTAATACTAGCTCAAGCATTTTCTACAATTAGACCGATGCAACATTCTAAGTACCGCATTTTAGGGCTAGTCGGACAAGGACAATTTGGTCAAGTCTTTTGTGCCAGCGTTCGAGAAGCTCCCGCCAAGGACTCCCGCCTCACCAGCCAACTGGTCGCTCTCAAAGAACTCAGCCATCAAAAAGCCCCAACTAGCGAATTTTTGCGAGAGTTATGGTTTCTGATCACATTGCAGCACCCTAACATTGTCACCTGCCGAGCTCTAGAACACACAGCTACAGGCAGGTACTTGGTTATGGACTACTGCGAGGGAGGAACCCTCCGCAACCTGCTCAAACAAGACCGCCCCTTGCGACTGATCGAAGGTTTGCAGCTAGTCATGGAAGTTTTAGCAGGCTTAGACTACGCCCACCGCCGAGGCGTAGTTCACTGCGACATCAAACCCGAAAATATCCTCCTAACTTTGGGCTCCAAAGGTTGGTCGCCCCGGCTGTCTGACTTTGGCATCGCGCGCCGCCTGCCAGAAATCGGTACCACTCGCCTCCACCAAGAAATTTCTCCCGACGCTACCGTAGGTTCCCCTGCTTACATGGCCCCAGAGAGGTTTTACGGTCTTTACTCTCCCATGTCAGATATATATGCAGTTGGAATTTTGCTGTTTGAGTTGCTAATGGGCTACCGCCCTTTCGGCGGAACCCCCGGAGACTTGAGATGGGCACACCTGAATCAACGCTTGCAACTTCCCGATGCCATCCCGGAACCTTTGCAAGTAATAGTCAAAAAATCTTTGGAAAAGCTGCCAGCCCGCCGTTTTGCGAGTGCTTCCCAAATGGCTCAAGCTCTGCGGCTGATCGTGTACGACCCCGCAGTCAGGGAATTGGGGAACTGCATTATTCCTTGGGAAAATCCCGCAACTAAGGAGGCTAAAAATCAGAAGTCGGAAAATGAGTCTTTGCTGGAAGTCCAAGAAGACAAAGCATCACAGTCGGCTATTAATTTACTTCGGACTGTGCGCCCCAAGCTTTCGCACCCAAAGCCACTGATACTTCCTGCACCGCTGACGGCTTTAATTGCCACTGAAACGTATCTCTATGCTGCTGTAGGTAAAGAGGTGAAGGTTTGGTGTCACCCAGGAAAACAGCTAGTTACAGGAGAAATCTCTACTTCTATATTAATGCCGGAAATCGTGCGCGGCATTTTACCTGGTTCCTCGGGCTGCTACGTTCTCACTCCGCAAAAACTTTACTGGCTCAACGAGCGATATTGGGAGCCTCAGTGCTTGTTGGATATTGGTTTCAGGCAAGGGTCAGAGGCTTTAAGAGCTGCTGTTGATTCTCACGGTAGCTGGTTGACAGTAGCGGTTCCCGGCGAACTGCGTTTTTATTCTTTAGCTGCAAACAGCACTGCGGGCGATCGGGAAAAAACCCTGAAGCCGATGGCTACTGTGCCTTTAGCGGAACACTATTTACCAGAACTAATGTTTTTGGATCGGCGACACGTCTTAGCAATTTGGTCGGACAACGAACCCAAAAATCCCCAAACTATTTTTAGAGTTTACACTCGCCGCGGCACGCCGGTGGGTTCTGTGCGGTTGTCAACCAGTGTCGGACAGACGCTGCTGACACCTGAACCGTATACTTTGCTAGGAATTCCTCAATCTGGTAAAGCGGCCGTGCTGTTGATGAAATTGTGGCCGCTCAAGGTAGCGCGAATTCCCCTTGAAACTTGGCCAGTGTCTGCTTGTGTGACAAATTGGGGATGGGTTTTGGCAGATGTTGGAGGACAGATTCTGGTGTTAAACAGTCAAGGCATTCAAGTAGGGAATTTTAGCAGCCCCGCCGCACCCCGGGCGATCGCCCCTTGGGGAAATACAGGTTTAGCGATTGCGGTCAATACTGAGGAAGGGAGTCACTTGCACTTTTTAGATTTAGATGTTGAGGAGACAAACTCGCGATCGAGCATCAAAGGCTGATGACTGGGGTAACTGAAGCTGTTTCGGCGTTGCTGTAATTCAGGAGAGTCTATTTGCGGGCGATCGATTCCTGGGAGTTTGAGCGGGGTTAGAGAACCGTGTCGTGCCGACTTCAGGATTTTGAATCTGAGGAATTGTTAAGGGCGATCGGCTCAATCCCATACCCAAAACTCCCTCCGTCAAGTCCTAGAAATGCAGACACCACTTAAATATATATGACTCATACAGCAACCTGCTTTTGTTCTGCTGAACCCAAGTGATGCAGCCTCACACCTCACACTCTAACGAAAGCCTAACCTCTACTCTAAGTCAGCCCCATCATCTTGAACAACCTAGTTCTTCTACCCATCCGCTGCAGATTGTCCGGCCAAAAACCCTATTTGGGGGTCAAAAAGCAGGGCCTTGGGCGAAAGAGGAATCAACCACCGGATGCCGGAGTCGGGCTAACTAGCCGAAACCCTTGGTGTGTATGGCTTCTAAAAAGTTTAAAAATATTTTGTCAAAAAGCTTGACAACCCTGGGGAGAGTTGATACATTAATAAAGCGCCAGAAGGGAAGCGGTTCACCGAACCGCCAACTCAAGGCAAACAACTGAACCTAGAAAAAAGAATAGTTTGAAAGCTTAAAGCACTATTAACCTCGTCAAAAAAATTAACAGCGAAAGTAAAAGCGAAAGCTGATACTTAATATCGCAAACAACGAGAAAAAAGTCAAGGGAAAAAAACCCAGTTTCATCGCTGAGTGGCAAGAACTTGACGAGCCAAAAAAGAACTCAACAACACGGAGAGTTTGATCCTGGCTCAGGATGAACGCTGGCGGTCTGCTTAACACATGCAAGTCGAACGGAGTAGAAATACTTAGTGGCGGACGGGTGAGTAACGCGTGAGAATCTGCCTTCAGGACGGAGACAACAGTTGGAAACGACTGCTAAGCCCCGATGAACCGCAAGGGAAAATATTTATAGCCTGAAGATGAGCTCGCGTCCGATTAGCTAGTTGGGGGGGTAAAGGCCCACCAAGGCGACGATCGGTAGCTGGTCTGAGAGGACGATCAGCCACACTGGGACTGAGACACGGCCCAGACTCCTACGGGAGGCAGCAGTGGGGAATTTTCCGCAATGGGCGAAAGCCTGACGGAGCAAGACCGCGTGGGGGAAGAAGGCTCTTGGGTTGTAAACCCCTTTTCTCTGGGAAGAAAGTTGTGAAAGCAACCTGACGGTACCAGAGGAATCAGCATCGGCTAACTCCGTGCCAGCAGCCGCGGTAAGACGGAGGATGCAAGCGTTATCCGGAATGATTGGGCGTAAAGCGTCCGCAGGTGGCAGTTCAAGTCTGCTGTCAAAGACCGGGGCTTAACTTCGGAAAGGCAGTGGAAACTGAACAGCTAGAGTATGGTAGGGGCAGAGGGAATTCCTGGTGTAGCGGTGAAATGCGTAGAGATCAGGAAGAACATCGGTGGCGAAGGCGCTCTGCTGGACCATAACTGACACTCAGGGACGAAAGCTAGGGGAGCGAATGGGATTAGATACCCCAGTAGTCCTAGCCGTAAACGATGGATACTAGGTGTTGTCTGTATCGACCCGGACAGTGCCGTAGCTAACGCGTTAAGTATCCCGCCTGGGGAGTACGCACGCAAGTGTGAAACTCAAAGGAATTGACGGGGGCCCGCACAAGCGGTGGAGTATGTGGTTTAATTCGATGCAACGCGAAGAACCT
>NZ_JAUBSX010000052.1:0-20423 GCF_036704885.1 Microcoleus sp. F4-D5
GAAGAAGGAAGAAGGAAGAAGGAAGAAGGAAGAAGGAAGAAGGAAGAAGGAAGAAGGAAGAAGGAAGAAAAATAATTTAACTTTTTTAAGTTACCAATTCCCAATTCCCAATTACCACTGACTAATTCCCAATTACCACTGACTAATTCCCAATTACCACTGACTAATTCCCAATTCCTAAGTGCCAATTACCACTGACTAATTGAAAATGCCCGAAAGCCATGAACTTGAAACAATCGAAATTCAACTCCTACTAGAGGGGCTATTTCGATATTACGGATTTGATTTTCGCAATTATGCTCTTGCCTCTCTCAAGCGCCGGATTTGGAACACTATTCGCGCGGAACGGCTCACCACTGTCTCTGGACTTCAGGAAAAGGTGCTGCACAACCCTGCCTACTTAGACCGTTTCCTGCTGGGCATTTCTGTCAATGTAACGACGATGTTTCGCGATCCCAGCTTTTACGTAAGTTTCAGAAATAAAGTGGTGCCGCTGCTGCGTACTTATCCTTTTATTCGCATTTGGCACGCTGGATGTTCAACGGGAGAAGAAGTCTATTCTATGGCAATTTTGCTGCAAGAAGAAGGACTTTACGACCGCTGTCGGATTTACGCTACTGACATGAATGAATTAGTTTTGAAAACAGCAAAAACAGGTATATTCCCCCTGAAACAAATGCAAGAATATACGCAACTCTACCACCAAGCAGGGGGCAAAAAAGCATTTTCTGAATATTACACTGCTGCTTATGAAAATGCTATTTTTGGTTCTTCACTTAAAGATAACATTGTTTTTGCTCACCACAACCTAGCAACGGATACTTCTTTTAATGAATTTAATGTGATCTTGTGTCGTAACGTGCTGATTTATTTCAATTCACACCTCCAAGAGCGGGTACATAAGCTTTTTTATGAAAGCCTGGGAATGTTTGGAGTTTTAGGGCTAGGACATCAGGAGTCTCTGAGTTTTACACCTTATGAAAAACACTATAAAGCAATTGAAAGCAGCGATAAACTCTACCGAAAAATCAAATGAAAAAATTTTTGAAATAGTGGTTGTTGGCACATCTTTGGGAGGGCTACAGGCTCTGACAGTCCTGCTGGCAGATTTGCCACAAAACTTTCCTTTGCCTGTAGTTATTGTCCAACACCGCCATAAGAGTTCTCAGAATAGGCTTACTGAGTTTTTACAGCACCAAAGCTCTCTTCAAATCACAGAGGCAGAAGACAAAGAGCCGATCGCGCCTGGACGGGTTTATTTGGCTCCTGCTGACTATCACTTGCTAATAGAATCCCCCTGTGAGTGGGAGCAGAGCGTGAATGAAAACTACTTTACAGGATGGGAGAGCGTAGCAGTGGAGTCAATCGATAATTCAAAATTCCCAATCCTCTGTCGCGGAAGTTTTACATTTGCACTATCAACTGAGGCTCCTGTCTCCTACGCGCGGCCCTCAATCGATGTGCTGTTTGAGTCTGCTGCGGATGCCTTTGGGGAGAAAGTTATCGGGATTATTTTAACGGGAGCTAGCTCTGATGGCAGTAAAGGGCTGGCAAAAATTAAAGCTGAAGGAGGATTGACATTTGTCGAGGAACCGGCTTCTGCTTTATGCCGGACAATGCCCGCATCCGCGATCGCAAATGTTGAAGTAGACTGGATTTTACCCCTCTCTAAAATCGCTCCGTGTTTAGTCAACTTGCTAAAAATTAAAGATTAAAAAAAATTATGAATCTGCAGCCCCCCGATCGAGTAAATGTCCTTTTAGTTGACGATCGCCCAGAAAATTTGGTGGCTCTAGAAGCTATCCTCAACAGCCCCTCTTATAATCTAGTACAAGCTAATTCTGGAGCGGAGGCTCTGAGATGTCTGCTTAATGAAGATTTTGCGGTAATTTTGCTTGACGTGCAGATGCCGGGAATGGATGGATTTGAGACAGCAACAATGATTCGCTCAAGAGATCGATCGCGATCGACTCCGATTATTTTTATCACAGCATTCAGCAGTAATGACACTCACGTATTTAAAGGTTATTCTCTGGGTGCGGTCGATTACCTCTTCAAACCTTTGGAACCAGAAATATTGACATCAAAGGTCGCGGTATTTGTGGAATTGTTCCAAAAAACAGCCGAGGTCAAGCGGCAAGCAACAGAGTTAGCTGCTGTTAATAGTGAACTCAGCAAAAGTGAAGAGCGGTTTCGCACTTTGTGTGCTTGTTCGCCACTGGGAATTTACTTAGCTGACGTTGAAGGCCGGTGTACTTACATCAACCCCCGCTGTCAAGCGATTTGCGGGTTAAGGTTGGAGGAAAACTTGGCCTCTGTTTGGCAGCGGGAAGTTCATCCAGAAGATCGCGATCGTGTAGTAGCAGATTGGTTAGCTTGGATTAAAGAAGGGCAGGAATATTCTAACGAGTTTCGATTAGCTTCTCGCCAAACTGTGCGTTGGATTCACGTGCAGTCGTCGCCAATGTTTTCGGATTTGGGAAAACTGATCGGTCACGTTGGGACGGTTAGAGATATCACAGACCGCAAGCAAGCAGAGGAAGAACGCGGCCGACTAATCCGCGAACAAGTGGCGCGCCAAGAAGCTGAGAGAGCTAACCGGATGAAGGATGAATTTCTCGCTATTCTCTCTCACGAACTCCGTACTCCTTTAAATGCAATTCTTGGCTGGTCTAGGCTGCTTCGGACCAAAACATTTGACCGAGACACTCTTGAGAAAGCCCTAGAAACAATAGAGCGCAATGCTAAATCTCAAGCGCAACTCATTGAAGATATTTTAGATGTTTCCCGGATTCTGCGCGGAAAACTAAATTTAAATAAGCATCGGATTCAGTTGGAATATGTGATTGAGATGGCAATAGATTCTCTGCGACCGCTAGCTGAGGCAAAATCAATTGCAATAGAATTGGAATGCAGCAAAAATATCGGTAAAGTTGTAGGCGATAGCGATCGCTTGCAGCAAATTGTCTGGAATTTGCTTTCCAATGCGATTAAGTTTACTCCAGAAGAGGGTAAAGTAAAGGTGCGGTTGGAGTTAGTTGGCGACGAGGCGCAAATTCAGATCATTGATAGCGGAATTGGTATCGATCCAGATTTTCTGCCTTATGTTTTCGATCGCTTCCGCCAAGCTGATAGCAGCACAAGTAGGTCTTACGGAGGTTTGGGACTGGGATTGGCGATCGTCCGCCACTTGGTGGAACAGCACGGTGGTAAGGTGGGCGCAGAGAATAATACGGGCGAGGGTGCGAAATTTACGGTTTCTCTGCCAGTTGCTGAGGAAAACGGGCAAGGTGCAGGGGATGATTGGTCCCCGCTCAATGACGCGACAGAGAGTCTCCCAAGTCTTGCTAATTTGCAATTGCTGGTGGTGGATGATGACGATGACACGCGGGAGTTTTTGATTACTTTACTGGAACAGGAAGGAGCTATGGTGCGATCGGCCGCATCGGTGGTCGGGGCTCTAGCTGTACTGGAGAGTTATTGGCCGGATGTGCTGCTGAGCGACATTGGAATGCCGCAAGCAGACGGCTATGAGTTGATCGCGCGGGTGAGAGAAATGGAAGTGCTGCGCGGTGGACATCTGCCTGCGATCGCCCTGACGGCTTACGCGAGAGAGGAAGAGCGCCAGCAAGCGCTGGAAGCTGGTTTCCAGATGCACTTATCTAAACCCGTTGAGATAACTCAGTTAATAACAGGAATTGCTAACCTGACAGGAATGCTCGGAAATCCCGCTCCAACTCACATTTTGCACGATGCTCGAGAACAGGCATCTTGCCTGTTCCACAAAGATTAGATTTGATTGTAGGGAGTAGGGGTTGGGCATCCTGCCAGCCCGTGAAGGCTGATTGACAATAGTGCTCTTCGATAATTTCCAACGGACTCGGCGGTTGAAACCGCTTTGTTGACCGAAAGCATCCAGGATACAAGCCCCCGGATTCATCCCTCCAGAAATAAAAAACCTGTATCAGATAAAGGAGTCCCCGAATTTATTCGTGGGGTCAATGCTTCAATCTAAAATCTAAAATCTAAAATCAATTGACCCCCCAATCCCGTGCCGATTAATGAGAAAAATATTAAGCTAGCTTAAAGGACAAGCGATCGACAGTTCGCAACAAGACACCCGTTTTTCCACAAAAAACTGGATAGTTGCCGTTTTTTGCTTCAACCTGCCGTCAAAGTACAAAATTACCCGTCAATCAATACATGAATATTTTTAGCAGTCTGCTTTCTAGCCCAACTCAAGCACCCCAAGTCAAAAAACAGCGTCGAGGCATTGAAATTAAGTCGGAACGCGAAATCGAAATTATGCGGCAGGCAGCGAAAATCGTTGCAACGGTACTCAAAGAAATTTCCCAAATGGTGAAACCGGGAATGACCACTGCTGATTTGGATGCTTATGCGGAAAAACGCATCCGCGAAATGGGGGCAACTCCGAGTTTTAAAGGCTATCACGGTTTCCCCGGATCGATTTGCTCTAGCATTAATAACGAAGTTGTTCACGGCATCCCCAGCGCCAAAAAAGTAATTCGGGCAGGAGATGTTCTTAAAGTAGATACGGGGGCATATTACCAAGGTTTTCACGGCGATTCTTGCATCACGATCGCAGTTGTGGAAGTGACTCCCGAATCGGCAAAATTAATCCGAGTCGCAGAAGAAGCTCTGTACAAAGGCATCGAACAAGTGAAGGCTGGAGCGTATTTGCTCGATCTCGCTGGTGCGATCGAAGATCACGTCAAAAGCAACGGTTTTAACGTCGTTGAGGAGTTTACCGGCCACGGTGTCGGGCGAAATTTGCACGAGGAACCCTCGGTTTTCAATTTCCGCACCCGGGAAATGCCGAACGTGAAATTGCGAGCGGGCATGACATTGGCGATCGAACCGATTCTGAATGCTGGTTCTAAGTACACTCGGACGCTTTCTGACAAGTGGACTGCTGTAACCGTTGACAATGCTATGTCGGCTCAGTTTGAGCATACTGTGTTGGTGACGGAAACCGGCTATGAAATTTTGACCGATCGTTCAAAAGTTTAAGTCGAAGGGTTCAAGAATAATTTTGAGTTTTGAGTTTTGAGTTTTGAGTTTTGAATTAAAGATTTAATCAGTTTTTAATAGTTCAATCAAAACACAACTCAAAACTCTTGAGTTTAACAACAATTTTTTGAGTTCCTTCGATAGATGGAGTGACAATAAGAGTTAAATTCAGCTAAATTTAAAAATAGTGGTAAAGCGTAAGGGTAACAAATATGTCAGCACGATTGTTATTGGTAGATGATGAACCGGGCTTGCGGGAAGCGGTACAAGCTTATTTGGAAGATAGCGATTTTGCGGTTGAGGTTGCCAGTAACGCTCGGGATGGGTGGGAACTCTTGCAGCAGCACAATCCGGATTTGGTGATTTCAGACATTATGATGCCCCAGGTGGACGGTTATCAGTTTCTCAAGCAAGTGCGGGAAGATCCTCGCTATAAGGCTTTGCCGGTGGTATTTTTGACGGCTAAGGGGATGACGGGCGATCGCATTCAAGGCTATCAAGCAGGCTGCGATGCTTATCTTTCTAAGCCCTTCGATCCCGACGAGTTAGTAGCAATTGTCACGAATTTGCTGGCCCGCCGCGCGGCTGCTAAGGAGACGGGCGAAAATACTGAAAGTCCCGATATTGCAGCTTTGGCAAGCCAAATGGCGAGAATTGAGTCTTTGTTGAGCGGGCGGAGTTCGATCGCCCAAAGTCCTTCGCCGATTAAAATTGATTTGACTCCCCGAGAACAAAGTGTTTTGGATTTGGTTGCTCAAGGTTTGATGAATAAAGAAATTGCCCGCCGCTTGGAAACTAGCGTCCGCAATGTGGAAAAGTACGTCAGCCGTTTGTTTAGCAAGACGGGTACTAACAGCCGTACTGAGTTGGTTCGCTTCGCTCTCGAACACGGCTTGACTCAGTAGCAGCCCTCTCGGCTTTGTTGCAGGCTCTTCCTCGCCGACGTGCGTTACCAGGAAGAGCCTGGTAACGATAATTATGCAAAAAATTAGAAATGTTAAGATAAAAGTATTGACAGATATCTGGTGGTTGTGGTATTAAACATGAGCTTGCTGGCAGCGCGGGAGTGGGAAAACTGGTGCGCGATTCCCTACGGGATAGCTACGCACGCGCGTGCTTCTCACCGCTTTGAGTCGGAGATAGACACTCGCAAAAGCTCGGGAATTACTTAACGGGAAAACCTGACGGTTTAAGAGTTTTTACGTAGTAAAGAGAAAGGCAAACAGTTGGCCCGATACCCTGCGTCAAGCTAATTTGCCGCGAAGTCTCACAGATGGGGTTATATTTTGTCACAAAAGAAACCACTATCAATTAATGACTCTGCTCAAAAACGGATAGAAGCCCCCGACAGGAGTCGCCAGCAGCCCAAAATTTTAGACCAAAATTCAAGCTCTCACATTCAATGCGAGAGTAAATCTAAAATCTAAAATCTAAAATCTAAAATTGACTGACAGCGCAGGAAAGTAGCAGGGGATGTTGGATTTATAGCACCACCCAAGTTTAGTTGATACCAGGAGGATAGCATGAGGAAAATCAAGGCCCGACAAACGATAAGTGCCATAGCAGCACTGCCAATCTTACTAATAGCCAATACCGCTCAAGCTTTTGCCGCTGATACCGGTCAGAAAATAGATCCAATTAAGAAAGTTTCGGATTTTAGCGAAGAGTTTGATTTTGATATAGGCGCACCAACAACAATCAGCATTGAAGAAAGCGAGGATTGGGATGAACCTGATTTTGCAGCTACTTTAGATATGGAGATTAGTAAATTTATGACAAACAATCTTCAAGCTGTAATTGATGAGCCGCCGCCGGTAGTTTATCTCAGTGCGGCGAGGGGCCAGTCAAGCAAGGAATGCCGGATTTCAGCGATATGCGAATAACAGAATCGGATTTGCGCGATTTTGGCGATGGCTGGGAGCTCCGCAAACAAAGACTCTTTTGCTAGGTAGAATTTGAGCAATTATCAAGACTTCAGTAAAATCCGGTTGATTTTGCTGAGAATATGCGAATAACAGAGTATGTATTTTTTTGGGTATGTTTTAATTCGATCCGCTACAACAATAAGTATGCAGGCTCAAATAAACTTAACTAATTGATAGTTCCCACTGATTGGAAATCTCCCAAAAGAGCAAAAATAAAATTAATCATGTGATTCTTCACTGTGATTTGCAAACGTAAAAACGGGTAAAAATAAACTTAGAGCAACCTCCAAAAAGGTGAGGACGCTCTTAATTGCACTTTCCCCTGCGATCGATGGCTTCCATCCGTTACACCCGTTAGATCCGTTAAATAATCCGTTGCCGAACTTCTTTTTCTCGGCAGTTGACAGTACCTATCCTGAGAAAATTTTTCAAATATTAATTATGATTAATTCGCACTGCCAGCAAGACACCGCAGCACAGCAAAACAAAAGTTCCCGACAAACTCTTTCCCGAACTCTGAGAATGTCTCAGGGGCAATTTTCGCTGATTTTGGTACGGTGCAATTACAGTGCGATGAGAGAGGAAACTGTACGGCAATTGCGAGAGGAGTCTGGTATTGAGATTCGAGAAATTGTCCTCCCGGCATCTGTTAAAACTCTTTACACGACGATAGAAACGGAACTTTCTGGCAGCCAGCCGTCAGCTTTAATGGTGTTTGGATTGGAATCGGTAAGCGCGATCGATCGAGTGCTGAGTTCTACCAACTATGTGAGGGAAGAATTTCGGAATAATTTTCCCTTTCCGGTGGTGCTGTGGGTGACAGACAAAATCTTAAAAAAACTGATTCGGTTAGTAACAGATATCGAGACTTGGACGACAACTGTTGAATTTGTGCTCGGCCCAGACGACTTGGTAAATTTCCTGGGTAAAAGTGCCGATCGCATTTTTTCCAATATTTTAGACAGCGGCAATTGGCGTTTAACTAATTCTGCCGTGCTCGGAGCCAATTCTTTGAGTGAATTAGAGTCAGCTACCCAAGACTTGCAAACTTGCAACATCAGGTTAGAACCAGCTATTGAAGCGAGTTTGCAATTTATTCGCGGTCGGCACGAATATGCTTGTCACCGTATCCCTGCTGCTCTGGAATTGTATCAAAAAAGTCTCAATTTCTGGAAGTATCAAGTACCATTTGTTGGAACTAAAACAGAATTTAGCGATTTGTTATTTACCGTTCACCCAGCACCGGTATTAGAGGGAATTCTGCTATTTCACATCGGCCTTTGCTACCGCTTTCAAGCAGAACGACACCGCAGCGGCAACCGTCCTTACTGGACAGAAGCTAAGAATTATTTTCAGGAATGTATTGATGTTTTAGAAGGCGCTGGGCAGTCGGATGCCGTTGGTATATTCATCAATCAACTAGGCGAAGTATTGCAGCATTTAGAAGATTGGGATGCACTCTGGAATTTAGCTATCAAAGCTCGGAGGTTACATCAAAACATGGAAAATTCAGCAGTTAATTTGGCTCAAGATTACGGCTTTTTGGCTAGAGTAGCCTTAGAGCAAAAGAATTGGCAAGGAGCGAAAGAATGGGCTTTAGTCGCTCTAGACGTTCTCAACTCGAATTTAGAAGCGATCGCACAGGGAACGCCTGTAAAGTCGCAGCATCAAGGCTTGTATCTGTTAATTTTAGCAGAGGCCCAGAGCCAGTTGGGTGAGATGCAGGAGGCGATCGCGCATTTAGAGCTTGCTCGCTCGGAAACCGAACCTTGCTACAACCCGCAACTGTATTTGCGGGTTTTAGAAATGCTGCGATCGCTCTATTTTCAGCGGGGAGAATATCTCGAAGCATTTCAAATTAAGCAAGATTATCGAGCAGTGGAACACACCTATCGGTTCCGAGCTTTTATTGGAGCCGGAAAGTTGCAGCCGCACAGAGAAGCGATTAATCCCGTCGCCGAAACTATTGTCGGCGCTGCTACTATTGCTGACGAAATTACTGCTTCCGGCAGAGAACAAGACCTCAATCGCTTGATATATAGAATGAACAATACCCCAGACAAACTGACAGTAATTTACGGTCAGTCTGGAGTTGGTAAAAGTTCAATTGTCACCGGGGGATTAGTACCGGCTCTCAAACAAAAAAAAATAGAAATGCGGACTGTTTTGCCGATAGTGCTGCAAGTTTACAACAACTGGCCGCGGGAATTGACCAGACAGTTATCTGCAGGTAAAGCTGAAATATTCAAGCCGGAAATTTCCGAATCAGTAACACTAGATTTTCCAGTAGATTTTCCAGCAGAAGCAGGCACAGCCACGGGAAATCTTATTTCGGGGTTTAACGGCGGAGCGGCTGAGAACAATCAGGATAAAATTGAACCGTCAGACCCAGTAGAATTAATCGTAGAACAACAGGCGATAGAATACGGAAACATTATCCAGGCTCTGCAAATAAATTCAGAACATTTAGTGACTGTTCTGATATTCGACCAATTTGAAGAATTTTTTTTCGTGTGGAAAGAACCAGCGGAAAGGCAGATATTTTTTGATTTTTTAAGGGAATGTTTAAAAATCAAATATTTAAAAGTTATTCTGTCTTTGCGGGAAGATTACCTGCACTATTTACTGGAATTTTCCCGACCCAAAAAACCGACAGAATTCATAAAAAATGATATTTTGGAGGACATTCTCAGCAAAGATATTCTGTTTTATTTGGGAAATTTTTCGCTGGGCGATGCGCGATCGGTAATTCGCACTTTAACTGAGCGAGCGCAGTTTTACTTAGAACCAGAACTGATCGAAGAATTAGTCAAAGATTTAGCTGGAGAATTGGGAGAAGTCCGCCCGATCGAACTACAACTTGTCGGCGCTCAACTGCAACAAGAGAACATTAGAACTTTAACTCAATATCAGGAACTCGGCAACAATCCGCAACAAAAATTAGTCGAAAGGTTTCTCGAAGAAGTCATCAAAGATTGCGGCCCAGAAAATGAAGTAGCGGCGCGCCGACTTTTGTATTTGCTGACAGATGAAGAGGAGATCCGTCCCCTAAAAACCCGTGCAGAATTAGCCTCAAATTTAGCGACATTTGCTGAAGCTGACAAATTAGATTTAGTCTTAGAACTGTTAGTAAAATCTGGTTTAGTTTTTCGGTGGACGGAACTGCCGGCAGAGCTTTATCAGCTCGTTCACGATTATTTAGTTAGCTTCATTCGCCAGCAGCAAGAATTAGATCAAAAGGCAGAATTTGAGGAACTGCGAAAGCAAAATCAAATTAACCGAGATGAAATTGAACAAATTCGCAAAGATAGAGAGCGAGATGCTTTGCTGTCGGAAGCTAGAGACAAACAGTACCAAGCGGAAGCTCAACTTTACCAAACTCGGAGATGGCAATTGCGGGTGGCGGTTCTAGGAGTGCTTGTACTCGGAGGTGTTTCGGCGATGGCTTTCGAGCAAGCAAAATTAGCAGAAAGCGCGCGGCAAGAAGCCGAAACCAGTCGGACTGATGCCCTAAATTCGGCGTCGGAAGCTTTGGTGCTTTCTAATGAAAAAAACCAATTAGGAGTGTTGGGAAATAGTATCAAAATTGGTCGTGATTCTCTGAAAAGTACAGCGCTGCCTGCGGACACTAAAAATCAAATTGCTGAAAGACTCAGACAAGCAGTTTCCGGGGTGCAAGAACGCAACCGTTTCGGGCAGCACAGCAAGTTTGTTTTGGATGTTAGTGTTAGCCCCGACGGCAATTCCGTTGCTTCGGCAAGTGCTGACAAAACTGTTAAATTGTGGAGCAAAGAAGGTAAGTTATTAAAAACTTTCAATCACCCGGATAGCGTGACGAGTGTTAGTTTTAGTCCCGATGGGAAAACGATCGCTACTGGTTGTGCCGATCGCACAATTAGAATTTGGCAAGTAGATAACGACAAAAGTGCGATCGGCATTTTATCCGGCCACCGCGATATCGTCACCAGCGTCAGTTTCAGTCCCGACGGCAAAACCCTAGCTTCCGCCAGTCACGACAACACCGTCAAAATCTGGAACCTTGCGAACAAAAAATTGCTGCAAACCTTAACGGGACACAAAGACTGGGTGCTCGGCGTCAGTTTCAGTCCCGACGGCCAAACAATTGCCTCAGCAAGTGTTGACAAAACTGTCAAACTTTGGAACCGAGAAAGTAAAACCCAGAAATTTAAAATTAACCCCAAAACATTAACCAAGCATTCTGGCATTGTTTACAGCGTTAAGTTCAGTCCAAACAGTCGAGAAATCGTCTCGGCAAGTGCCGACACCACAGTCAAAATTTGGAACCGAAACGGTGAGGAAATCAGAACTCTCAAAGGACACAACGATGAAGTTGTCAGCGCGAGTTTCAGTCGCGACGGTCAAAAAATTGTCACCGGCAGTGCAGACGATACGGTGAAAGTTTGGAGTCGCAGCGGCACTTTGCTCAACACTTTTCGAGGACATCAAGACGACGTGAGGGCAGTGAGTTTCAGCGGTGACGGCACTATTACTTCCGGAAGTAAGGACAAAATAGTGAAAATTTGGCAACCGGACAGCACTCCGCTGAATAAGATTTTATCGGGACACGGAGACTGGGTTTACAAAGTCAGTTTTAGTGCTGACGGCAAAACAATTGCTTCTGCTAGCGGGGACAAAACAGTGAGACTTTGGCGCACTGACGGCAGTTTATTCAAAACCTTAGAAGGTCACAAGGATTCTGTTACCTGGGTGAGCATTTCGCCTGATGATAAAACTGTTGCTTCTGCCAGCGATGACAAAACGGTGAAAGTCTGGAATTTAAACGGCAAACTGTTAGATACTCTCAGCCACAGCGGGATTGTCAGAAGCGTGAGTTTTAGTCCAGACGGAAAGATAATTGCCGCTGCAAGTGCCGATCGCAAATTGTACCTCTGGCGCTGGAACGGTGCTAAAGCAACTTTGTTTGCAAAACTCGATCACAGCAATCCAGTAATTAGCGTTAGCTTCAGTCCCGACGGCAAAACTATTGCTACTGCTACCGCTGCTGAGGACAAGGCAAGCGGGAAGAAAAAGGCTTTTGAAATTACCGGAGAAAAGAGAGTTTACCTCTGGCAATTTAACGGTTCGTCGGCGAAAATTCTGAAAACTCTCGACCACCAGGACAGCGTTAAAAATGTTAGCTTCAGTCCCGACGGGAAGACTATTGCTGCTGCTTGCGCCGACAAAAAAGTTTACTTGTGGGGGTTTGATGGAAAGGTGGCGAATTTAACTGAAAAACTCGACCACAGCGATACTGTAGAAAGCGTGAGTTTTAGTCCCGACGGAAAGTTGATTGCGGCGGCGAGTGGGGGAAATACTGTTAAGCTGTGGGATTTTGACGGCCAGAAGGCTATTCTATCTAAGACTTTGGAATCGAGCGATCGGGTGTTGAGCGTTACTTTTAGTTCGGACAGCAAAACTCTGGGTTTTGCTAGTAGGGATAGGAATGTAATTCTGTTGCCTGTGGAGAATTTGGAACTGAATAATATCATTGCTCGCAGTTGCGAATGGTTGGGAGATTATTTGCAGCATAACCCGAATGTTGCTGAGGGCGATCGACTGCTTTGTCTTGGGTTTGGGAAGCAGGCGTTAAATAAGAGGAAGTAAACCCTAAGCTAGGACGCTGCTCAAAGCCCATCCCACAAAAATTATTTTTTCTTGTGGGGTGGGCTTCTAGCCTTCCCGAAAATTTAATTAAAAGGACTTTTGCAAGATAAGACGGCGGTTGAAACCGCTGGGTATTCTTAAAACATCTATCTATTGACGAATTTTTTGTGTTGTAAATTTGCAGTAAATTAGACTAATAAACTTAACAGCACATCAACCCGCCATTCAAACAAAAGGTAAACCGCATGGATGTCAACTCCCAAAATGTCCAACCAATCCCGCCATTCAACGAGACAAACGAGGAAACACCAGAGATAGGTGGCGGTTTGCCCGTAATAGAATATTGGGCAGAACATACATTGTCCCCGGAAGGGCCGAAACTTTGGAAAACTTTGCTGCACAAAAGTGCTTGTTTGTCCTGTTCTTGGGGCACTGGCGGGCAGAAAGGAGGTTTTACAAATGAAGAGGGCGAAAAACTTCAGCGGTGCATGAAAAGCGTCGAAGCAATCTCCGCTGAAATCAAGCCAGCTATCTCAACTCAATTTTTTGAACAGCAGAGTATTGCAGAACTCCAGCAATTAACTTCAATGGAAGCCGATAGGCTGGGAAGGTTGAGTTTTCCGATGATTTTGCGGGCTGGTTCATCTCATTACGATCGCATTTCTTGGGAAGAAGTTTATCAAATTGCCGAAGCTGCCTTTCGCAAAACCCCCGAACGAGTGGCATCTTACAGTTCCGGCCGTTCTTCCAACGAAGCGGCTTTTCTGCTGCAATTGATGATGCGAGCGATGGGTTCCAATAACTTAGCAGATTGTTCCGATCTCTGCCACGCTCCCTCGACAACTGGCTTAAGCGAAATGTTTGCCACCCGCACCTCGGTAGTGAGTCTAGAAAACTTGAAGCAAGCAGATTGCGTCGTACTTGCGGGCAGCAATTCTTCCTACAACCATCCCCGCTTGATGAACGAATTGATTAAAATTCGCGACAAAGGTGGTAAAATAATTGTAATTAATCCGGTGATGGAAATCGGCTTAGTCAAGTTTGGTTCTCCCGCATTTCCCGTCAAATCGCTCATCCCCGGTTCCGATATTTCCTCGCTCTACTTGCAGCCAATTCCCGGCAGCGATACGGCGCTATTTCTCGGCATTCAAAAGTCTGTAATCGAACAAGGTTTGCTGGACGAAAAATACTTGCAAGCTCATACAGAAGGCTGGGAATCAGTAGTACAGCACGCCCGCGAAACTTCTTGGGAAACTATTACTGAAACCTGCGGAGTTTCCCGCGCAGAAATTGAGGCAGCCGCCAAAATTATCGGCACTTCCCAGCGCGTTGTCTTCGGTTGGGCGATGGGAATTACCCAACACGATAACGGCGTAGATAACGTTTTCAGCATCGCCAACACGGCCTTGATGACTGGAAATGTCGGCAAAGAAGGGGCGGGATTAATGCCTGTGAGAGGACACTCAAACGTCCAAGGATTCGGCTCTATGGGCGTCACTGTGAAGCTGAAAAAAGAAATTCAACAAGCTTTAGAAAAGTTATTAAATCGTCCCCTCAGTCCTGTTAAGGGCTACGAAACTCGATCGCTCATTGAAGCAGCAGATGCAGGCAAAGTCGATACCTTAATCTGTCTGGGCGGTAATTTGTATGGGGCGAATCCAGATTCAAAGCAGGCAAAACGCGCTTTAAGCAATGTTGAAACCGTTATATACCTCGCAACCAAACCGAATTTAGGGCATTTTCACGGATTGGCAAAGCACAATACAATTGTGATTCCGGTGCTGAATCGCTTTGAAAACCCCCACAAAACAACGGTGGAATCTGGGAATAACTTTGTGCGTTTAAATGATGAGGGCGAAACTCATCTCCAGAATTCGGATTTGATTCCTGAAGTGCATTTCTTGACAGAATTAGCCAGCAGAATTCACGGCAATTTTCCCGTTGATTGGCGCAAACTTCAAGACACTAAATACGTTCGGCAATTGATTGCTAAAACTATTCCTGGCTATGAAAAAATAGCGACCATTGATGAAACAAAAGAGGAATTTACTATCAGCGGTCGCATTTTTACAGAACCTAAATTCCCTACAGAGTCTGGGAAAGCGAAGATGTTTGTCGCGCCTTTACCTAAGCTGAAATTACCGGAAGCGAAAGAGTTTGGGGTATCGGAATCAACACAGGGTATTGTTGTGGCATTGATGACGGGACGCAGCTATTCTCAGCACAATACTGTCGTCTACAAAATTGATGACAAATACCGGGGAATGCCGCACCGCAACTGCATTTTGATGAATCGCGCGGATGCAGAAAGTGCGGGTTTGCATGAACATCAGCGGGTTACGGTGCAGGGAAATGCGGGCAAAATGGAAAATGTCGAGGTGATTTACGGGGCGGTTCGTGCTGGTGCTGCTTTGATGTTTTATCCGGAAGTTAATGTGATTTTTCACCCGGAGATTGAAAAGCGATCGGGCACGCCTGCTTACAAGCGCGTACCTGCTTTTGTTTATGCGGAAGTTCAGCAACGGATGTAACGGATGTAAGGGATGTTATGATTAGCTCTGCCTTATTTCTTCTTCCTTCTTTCTTCTATAACTTACATTTTGGATGATTTTTAAGAACAGGCAAGATGCGTGTTCCACAAGGAGTTAATTTTTTGTGGGTGGGCATCTTGCCTGCCCAACGGATGCCAAATTTGAACCGGAATCAAGTCTGAGCTTTAAAGCCCCACGTTTGATGCGTCTAGCTAATTCCCCATCTTCCACAATTTCGCTGGCAACTGATTCGTGACCGTCGATTTTATGGTAAGCCGATCGCCTAAATAACATGAATGGGCTACCTGCAAAAGCACTGTCTGTTTTCGAGGGATTGTTGACGGCGGTTAAGTTCTAGCAAACTGCTAGGTGATTGAACATTAACGGCTGCACCAACTACTCAGCAAAACACTCGCTTTCCCAGCCGTGGCATACAGGTTAGTAAGTCTATTTTTTCGGTTTCGGCTGTGGCGATAGCGGTTTCGATTGCCCCTGGTTTGAGGCGCACGTCCGCATCGATAAATAATAAGAAATCTCTCGTTGCTACCTGCACGGCTTGGGCGCAGACCCAGTTTTTGCCCGCCCAATATTGGTTGGCAGGTCGCGGCTGACCTGCTAATATTTTTAGGCGGGGGTCGTTGAGATGCTGTTGCAGGGTTTTGCCGATCGCCTTCGTGTCGTCTGTCGATCGATCGTCTACAATTAAAACTTCTAAGTTGTCCGCAGACAGCGGTATACTCTCCCTCATGGCGATCGCGCAATCCCGAATATTCTCGGCTTCGTTGTATGCTGGTACGATTACCGAAACTTTAGGAAACTGCGCGGCGGACTCCGGTGACAGCTTGACCTAACTTTTGTCGGTTCGAGGCGCATTTTTGACCGATCGACCCAAATTCTTAGTGTAACCTCTACTTACAATCAGAGAAAAAATTAGCAGGGTTAACAATATCAAAGCGAACAGACCTCAAAATTTCGCTAGACTATTTCTCTCACTAAATATTAAAAAATATTAAAACAAAAAGCTAGTCGATCGCCCGAAAAGTTATTTTGACCGAAAGCATCCAGGATACAAGCCCCCGGATTCATCTCGCGCAAGTCAATGCTTCAATCTAAAATCTCCCCGTAAATTTTGCACTTTAAGGCGCTATCAGCGCGTAGGGATTCATCCGTGGGGTCAATGCTTCAATCTAAAATCTAAAATCTAAAATCTCAAATCGATTGACCGAAAGCATCCAGGATACAAGCCCCCGGATTCATCTCGCGCAAGTCAATGCTTCAATCTCAAATCTAAAATCTCAAATCTAAAATCGATTGACCGCCTCTTTTGCTATAATTTGTGAGCATCTTTCGGCTCTGTCGCAGCAAAGGGCAAGACCCCTCACCCAGTCAGCGACCGAAAAGCCGAGGATAAATATCATTTGTCAGAGGATATTGGAATGGGCGAATTTTTTACAGTCGATGTGTTTGCGAACACGATAGCGGTACTCGGCGCTTTGGGTTTTTTATTTTTGGGATATCAAGCTTTGCAGATGTTGAAAAGATAAAGTATGTCAGAACACAGATTTTGCACCATTGTCAAGAACGGGCAAGATGCCCGTGAAGCGAAGAATGATTTTTCTCGCTGCACAGGAATCTTGCCTGTTCCTAAACAAGTAATTGAGAATCGTGCAATATCTCAGTCAGAAGTCAGAAGTCAGAAGTCAGAAGGAAAGAAGTCCGATGGAAGTCGTCCGATGTCCGTCGGAAGAAGGAAAGAAAGAAGAAGGAAAGAAACAACTATTCCGAATACCCAATGCCCTGTTTTGCCAATGCCCAATGCCCTGTTTTGCCAATGCCCAGGAACACCTAATTTACCTGAAAAAGGCTATACAAGTGACTCAACAGTGAAACTGTTTATTGCGAAAATCAACCAAAAAAAGGCTGCGTTATTATCATGGTGAGCCAACTTTTAGATGGACGCTATCAAATCATTGAAGTCATAGAAACAGGAGAATTTGGACAAACTTATCTGGCCAAAGATATTCGCCGTCCGGGCGAACCGCAGTGCTTTGTCAAGCACCTGCGTCCCGGTACCAGCGAACCGAAATTAATTAATACTACGCGCCGTCTTTTTCAAAAAGAAGCAGAAGTTCTAGAAAAGCTCGGTCAACACGACCAAATTCCTCAGCTATTCGCTTATTTTGAAGAAAATGAAGAATTTTTCTTAGTTGAATCTTTTGTTGCCGGTCACTCGCTATCAACGGAGATTGTACCCGGGAAACCTCTAACAGAAGAAAAAATGATTTCTTTGCTTAAAGAACTGTTAGAAATTTTAGTGTTTGTACACGGACAGGGAGTAATTCACCGAGATATTAAACCGGCAAATTTAATCCGACGCTATTCAGACAACAAGTTAGTTTTGATTGACTTTGGCTCGGTGAAAGAAATTCACATCGCTCAAAGACAAGCGCCGGTAACTGTGCGGATTGGCACGCTGGAATATATGCCGATCGAACAATTTCAATACAACCCGCAACTCAACAGCGATATCTACGCTTTGGGAATGATTGGCATCCAAGCAATGACGGGTTTGCCCGCTTACGATTTGCCGAAACTGCGGGATTTGAAAAATTCTAATAAAGGCGAAATTGTGTGGCGGCATTTAGCAACGTGTTCCCAAGCGCTGGCAGATGTTTTGGACAATATGGTGCGCTACGATTTTCGGGAGAGATACCAGTCGGCGGCGGAAGCTTTAGCTGATTTGAGGAAAATTGGCGATCGCTCCCGGGCGCGGATTCCCAAGCTGACAATATATCGCGAAGAAGTCGATCGGCGCAGTAGCAGCCGGGGTGAAATTACAGTCGTCGGTCGGAGAATATTAGAAGAATTGCGCGTCAGTTTGGAACTGTTGCCAGAAGAAGCAGAGGCGCTTGAAGATGAGGTATTGAACCCTTACCGCAAATACAGGGAAAAAGGCGAGCGCTACGAACAATCGCTGCAAGAAGCAATGCAGCAAGAATATCCGTTTTCTGTGGAAACTCGCGACGAGTTAAAACGTTTGCAGCAAGTTTTAGGACTTACCGACGAAGATGCCGCGAGAATCGAAGAATTAGTCGTTCCTAAATCTTTATTCGCTAAATTGTACAAGGCGATCGCCACAGTTTTGGAGGGACACCGCAACCGCAATCCGCCATCAGCCAGCATTGCCACTCCACTCGAATTGCAGGCAAGTCCGGCGGTATCCCGGCAGGTAAATCTGAACGGAAAAACCGATTTGTCGATCGGCAGCACAACAGCGATTGTCCCCAAAGAAACTCGCAAATTCAATCCTTATCTCGCCGGGGCAACGATTGCGGCTATCTTAGCTGCGATCGGCGGAATTTACGGATATCTCAAGTGGCAAGAATGGAAGCAGCGAGTGCAGCAAGAATCCCAACAGCTCAATCAAATTGAAGCTCTTTATAAAGCCAGCAATTATGAAGACTGCATCAGCCAAATACCAACAATTGCCAACACTTCCAGCAGCTATGCGTCAGCTCAAAACATACAGGAACAGTGCCAAGCAGGTCTGCGGTGGAAGAACGCCAAAGTCAAAAATTTCGCTCAGCATTCAGATGCCGTTGGGTCTGTTGCTTTCAGTCCAGACGGCTTAATGTTAGCCAGCGGTTCTAAAGACAAAACCATCCAAATTTGGGATTTAGCTACAGGCAAGTCGATCCGCACTTTTCCAGGAGATTCCTCCACTATTTGGTCGGTTGCTTTTGACTCAAACGGTACGAAACTGGCTACTGGCACCGGTTTTTGGCGAGTCATGCTGTGGGATTTGAAAACAGGGCAAGCGATTAGCAGTCTCGACCACACTGCTTCTGTTTGGTCTGTCGCTCTCAGCCCCGACGGACAGCTAGTGGCTAGCGGCAGCGGAGACAAAACCACAAAGATTTCAGATGCAGCAACTGGCAGTTTGATTCAGAATTTGCCAGACCATACAGATTTTGTTTATTCTGTTGCTTTCACTCCAGATGGAAAAAGTTTGGTTAGCGCTTCTAAGGATAAAACAATTACAATTGTTGATGTAGCAACGGGGAGGTTGCTAAAAACTATTCAGGGACACGGCGAGCCGGTGAGGTCAATTGCTATTAGCCCCGACGGCAAGACAATTGTTAGCGGTTCCTACGATGAAACTATTAAAATCTGGAATCTCGAAAATGGAGATTTAATTCGCTCTATCAAGGGACATTCTGATGATATTGTCTCGGTTGCTATCAGCCCGGACGGGAAGTTTATTGCCAGCGGGAGCAAGGATAAAACTATTAAAATTTGGGATTTTGCTACCGGAGAATTGCTGAATACTTTGACGGGACATTCTGATGAGGTTTATGTGGTGACTTTTAGTCCTGACGGCACAACTATTGCTAGCGGTTCTAAAGACAATACTATTAAGTTGTGGCTGAGGTAATACGATTTTAGATTTTAGATTTTAGATTTTAGATGGGAATGACTTAGGAATGAGAATTAAATAACTTACAATGCGTGATGTTTCTTGTGGGATGGGCTCTTATAGCCCGTCCAGAAAGGGCGGGCCCGACACCCCACTTTCCTTGTGTAAATTATTTAATTCGCGATCCTTACTGCTTAATGGTTGGGAACTTCCCTACACTTACATCCTTGTGAGGAACTGGTGTAATTAGTCATCGGTCATTTAATTGCTATATATAATTCAGCTCGTTTTTTAAGGCTTTGGGAAAGTGCCAAGAAGGTGTTTCTAATTCCTCCTCAGTTGGATAATTTTCAGTTGAGTCTTCTCGGATTTGAAAAAAGTAGTAGAGGTTCCCCCACAGTTAAAGGGAATATTTCTTTCCAACTCCCAATTTGATTTTTAAATAATTACAATTTCTTGATATAGAAAAAATGTAATTTTGTATTGAATGCTTCGACCTCAACAGTCAAGCGAGATTTATAGAGCGAGTGCAATGTATAGTTGGAGAGATTTTATCGAAGTTTACTGAGCAAATGAAATATTGTCTGATTCTTATATGAAGACTTTTAATTAAACGCTGAAATAGGGTGTAAAAACTATCGTTCATAAAAGCAAAATGGGAATCATTGGGTTCGATTTTGAAGAGTCTTTGTAAAGTGATTGAGTCAATCACAGAGCGTTGAATTTTAGAAGTTTTAGTGGCGGTCTCAACCCCAGAATCTGATAATTATACCAGTTATTAAAAGTCGCATATCCCCGCACCGGACACGGCATTGCTGCGTCCCTACTCGCGGATTTTTCAGAATTGGTATAAGTCAGGGAAATAAAAAAATTAGACTTTAGTTAAACCTCCCA
>NZ_JAUBSX010000052.1:20523-52146 GCF_036704885.1 Microcoleus sp. F4-D5
AGTTAAACCTCCCACTCAAGGCTGGGGAGTTAATCTAAAATCTAAAATCTAAAATCTAAAATCTAAAATCTAAAATCGAAATTGCCGCGTCCCTACTCGCGGATTTTTCAGAATTGGTATAAGTCAGGGAAATAAAAAAATTAGACTTTAGTTAAACCTCCCACTCAAGGCTGGGGAGTTAATCTAAAATCTAAAATCTAAAATCTAAAATCGAATGACTATTGATATTGACCGCTGATTTCGTAAACGATCGCGCCCAAAGACACTAAGCTAGCTAAAATTAGCATTCCTGCCGGCATGAATTTTTGAGTTTTAACAAGGCGCACAATAAAGACTATTACTAAAACAGCGGAGATGGCAGCAGCTAATGTTAAACCCCAACTTTGTCCCATGAGTTGTGCGGTGCCGGCAAAAATGAGCAGCGAACCGCTAATCAAGCCCGAAATGAGCGAGGCTTGGCTTTTGGCTTTGATATAACCCATGATGCCGCCAACCAGTGTTAAAATGCCGTAGCCGATCGCCGCTGCTGTCCCTAAATTCATTTTTAATCCTCAAGATTTCACAAGTGCATCTAAGTTTATACAGCGAGACCTGCAATTGCGGTCACAAATTGTTAGAAAATTTATTAAAGCCAGTCAGGATATGTAACTGTTATACAATTGCCATTATGTCAGCCCTAACTTCTGCTGCGATCGCCCAAATCCGTTACCTCCAGCGCCAAGCGGCATCCCTGCTGCTGTATCAATCAGTTCTCAAAAGCCCCGCAGGTCAAGCTTTTCTCGATTTGCTGCAAGCCCTCCACCACAGCGAAGTCAGCGGTTTGGAATGTCAGGTAGCTTACGGGAACTGGTTCAAACTTCAGGCTGCTAAAAATTTAAGCTGGAAAGATTCTCTGATTGCCGAAATTCTCAAAGACGAAAACCCCTTTTCTCGCCGAGCTCAGCAAACAGATTTTGCAAGTTTGCCCCCTGCTTTGGTGGAAGGCGCCCGACATGATTTACAAGTGCTGCAAAATATTTACGAATGCAGCAGCGAACAGTTGAGCAAGTGGGTGCGGGTAGCGGGTCAACTTGACGCAGTGCCTCCGATTTGGCATTCAGAAACTGTAGCAGAACAGGGAGATTTGCCGCTGCACGGAAAACTGGAAAAATGGTCGAGCGCGGTGGAATCTTTAGCCGTTTATTATCGGCAGTTTGGCACGGGTTTGTTTGCAGAATATCGCGCTTTTGCGTGGCGGGGAGGACAGTTTGCGAGTATTTCGCATCCCGATCGCATAACTTTAAAAGAGTTGGTTTGCTGTGATTGGCAGCGGGATGCTTTGGTGAAAAATACGGAGTTTTTGCTGGCAGGTTATCCGGCTTTGCACGTATTGCTGTACGGCAGCCGCGGTTCGGGTAAGTCTTCTTTGGTGAAGTCGCTATTAAATGAGTTTGGATCTCGCAATCTGCGCTTGATAGAAGTATCTAAATCGGATTTGCAAGATTTGCCGCTAATTGTCGAGCAGTTGCGGGGAGTTCCTCAAAAGTTTATTATTTTTGTGGATGACCTGTCTTTTGAGGAAGATGACGATGCTTTTAAAGCTCTGAAAGTTGTCTTGGAAGGAAATGTCACTGCCCGCTCTCAAAATGTAGTAGTTTACGCCACATCTAACCGCAGGCATTTAATTCGAGAGTTTTTTGACGACAGGCCTCGCCCCCGCGATGGAGACGAAGTTCACGCTTGGGATACTGTGCAGGAAAAACTTTCATTTAGCGATCGGTTTGGCTTGACTTTAACTTTTGAACCGGCCGATCAAAATACTTATTTAACAATTGTCCGACATCTGGCAGAACTTGCTGGAATCAAACTCGCTGCTGAGGATTTGGAACACCGCGCTAAAGAATGGGCAACTCGCCGCAACGGGCGATCGGGCAGGACTGCGCGGCAGTTTGTTGATTTCCTGAAAGCAGATTTAGCCATTTTTGACAAGTAGATCGGCGGCGCTGGGAGGGCGGGTTTTACCTCGGATATGGGAAGGTAATTCAGGATATGAATCAACCTGCCCTTCCAGCGCCGACGGCGAAATAAAAATTCTTAATTTTTTCATAAGTTTATTGATAACAAATAACTAACAAAATTTGATATAATTGTCGAAATCCCCAAACAAACCTCCCGAGCCAGAGCTGATCCTGACTCCATGAATCCACTACTAAATAATGAGGAAAATATCATGGGTTTATTTGATAAAGTATCGCAGACTCGCCAAGAAACGGAAGTAACGTTAGGGCCTGCCGAATCATTTGCGGCGATCGCGCTAATTGCTGTAGCAGCCGACGGTTACATCAATGACAGCGAAAGTAAAGCGATTAGCATGACGCTATCTCGGATGCAACTGTTCCGCAGCTATCCCGATGACGTGATGAGAAAAATGCTCGATCGCCTGCTGATGATTCTGCAACGGCAAGGAGTTGAGGTACTGTTTAATGCGGCTTTGGCAACGCTTCCAGACGAACTAAAAGAAACTGTTTTTGCTGTAACAACTGATATCGCTTTAGCAGATGGCGAGGTTTCAGAAGAAGAAGAACAACTTTTGAACGATCTTTACAGTGCATTGGGGCTTTCCGAAGATGTTGCACTCAAGATTATAGACGTGATGTTGATTAAGAACAAAGGTTAAGAAAGAATGGGAAGAATTGAGTAGAGCGAGTTTTACAATATCAAAAATTAGCGCCTACTTACTTAGCTGATAACTTCTCGATAAGTGCGGGTTTACCGATATGATGGTTAGTAAAAGTAGGATCGAATTTGCGATCGCCCGTTACTACCTCAAATGCCTTTCACTTACACCCGCACTGTCCGCTTTCAAGATACCGATGCTGCTGGAGTCGTTTACTTTGCTAACGTTTTGGCAATGTGCCACGAAGCTTACGAGGCATCTCTAGCAGCATCTGGAATCAATCTCAAAGCATTTTTCAGCAATCCCGAGGTTGCCTTTCCCATAATTCATGCTAGTGTAGATTTTTATCGCCCAATGTTTGCGGGCGATCGGCTGACGATTCAATTGACGCCCAAACAAGTTGCTGGCGATGAATTTGAAATTGCCTATCAAGTATTTTTGGCGGGGGAACTTGCAGGAAGAAGCGCAGCCAAAGGTCTAACTAAGCACGTCTGCATCAATGCAGTTAGCCGAACCAGAAAACAGCTATCGGAAGACTTAATGCAGTGGATGAGGAAAATTGAAATTTGAGATTCCAGATTATTCCTATCTTTAAATAATAGCAGGGAATGACAGTCAGTCGATTTTAGATTTTAGATTCTAGATTTTAGATTTACTTGCAGCATTGAATCTGGGAGTTTCAACTTTGGTCTAAAATTTTGGACCGATCGCGACTTAAGTACGCGGCACGGTATCCGTTTTTGAGCGGGGTCTAATTTCTTTTAGGTTGAGAATTTTTTCGGAGTTTTTGATAGTATGTCAAATCGCAATTATGCCATTGTGGGCACGGGAGCTTTAGGGGGATTCTATGGTGCTAGACTGCAACAAGCAGGTTTAGAAGTCAATTTTTTGCTTCGTAGTGATTACGATTACGTCAAAGAACACGGTTTGATTGTCGAGTCTCCCGAAGGCGACTTCACCCTCCCCCAAGTCCGCGCCTACCACGACGCGCACAAAATGCCTCAGTGCGACGTAGTAATTGTAGCGCTGAAAACAACTCAAAATCACTTGTTGCCCAAAATCTTGCCTCCTTTATTAAAGGATAACGGCGCGGTTTTAGTATTGCAAAACGGATTGAATACCGAACCCGAAGTAGCTAAAATTGTCGGTGCAGAACGAGTGGTTGGCGGGCTGTGTTTTCTTTGTTCTTATAAAGTTGGTCCCGGTCACATCTGCCATCTAGATTACGGCACTATCACGCTCGGAGAATATACGCAAGACTACAAAGCAATCGGTATTACTAATAGAATGCACCAAATTGCTGGGGATTTTAAACGTGCTAATATTCCTATTAAGATGAGCGAAGATTTGCTATTGTCAAGGTGGAAAAAGCTGGTTTGGAATATTCCTTATAACGGGCTGTCTGTAGTGTTGGATGCGAGAACTGACGAACTGATGGCTAATCCCGATACTCTGATTTTAGTTAAGGAAATGATGGGGGAAGTGGTAGCGGGAGCCAAAAGTTGCGATCGCATTATTCCCGATGACTTTATCTCGCAGATGCTCGAATACACTCAGAAAATGAAGCCTTACCGCACGAGCATGAAAATCGATTATGATGAATCGCGGCCCCTAGAAGTTGAGGCGATTTTTGGTAATCCGATACGGGTGGCGCAGCAAGCAGGTGTTAAGTTGCCCCAAATAGAGGTACTTTACCGAATGTTGAAGTTTGTGGATTTTCAAAGACAAGAAGCGGAGAGGACGAGAAGGCTGTTAGGTTTGCATTAATTGGGAATTGGGAATTGGGAATTGGGCGGGGCCGGGGCGGGTTTGTGAGATTTCTCACTGGTGTTGTAGATATTGGTGAACCCGCCCCTACAGGAATTAATGTCAAATCCGGTTAATACTATCGATTCACCGGCAATGACACATTGCAATCTTTTGCAGTTGTTCTCGATTGACTTTGCCTTGAGAATTGCGCGGCAATTGTTCGACGATTACCCAATATTTCGGCCGCTTAAACTTGCTCAACTTATCTTCTATTGCCGCTTGCAGATTTTTGACAGTAACTTCGGAATTAGCGGGAACGTAGATAGCCGTAACGACTTGACCCCAATCTTTGTCTGGCAAGCCTGTTACAGCAACATCCGCAACTAAATTAGTCGATCGCACAACGGCTTCAACTTCCGCCGGAAATACATTTTCTCCGCCTGTGATAATTTTGTCGCTGCTGCGTCCGACGATATTTAAGTAGTTATTTTTATCAAAGAATCCCAAATCGTCTAATTGGAAATATTTGCGATCGCCAAATTGTTCAGGATAATAACCCAATGCCAAAGATTTAGCATTTACCGCAATACTTCCGATTTGATTGTCGCACAAAATATCGCCATTGGCACTGCGAATAGTTATTTTAGCGTGCGGTAAAGTTTGACCTGAACTGTTATTTCCAGCGAGAAAATCTTCGGGTTTTAGTGTAGCAATTTGCGAGGCGGTTTCTGTCATACCGTAACTGGGCGCTAATTTGATTTGATAGTTTCTAGCTGTTTCTAAAAGTTCCGGCCAAGCGGGAGCACCGCCCAAAAGTACAGCCCGAAACCGTCCCAGCCAATTAGCTGTATCTGGGTTTTGCAGCAGCCGTTGCAGTTGAGTTGGAACTAAAGAAATGAAAAAATCTTCGGGTTCGATATCGCTTTTTTTACCATTTTCTAATTCTTTAAATGGCTGAATAGCCAGTTGTCCTCCGGTAGTAAACGAACGCATAAATTGCATTAAACCGCTGACGTGGTATAATGGCAAAACGCAGAACGAGTTGATTTTGTCAACTTGAAAATATTGTTTAAAACCTTGTACTGATGCCGTTAGTGTTTCCCAAGTGTGGATGGCAAAACGGATTTTCCCTGAAGAACCGCCGGTGGGAATCACGATCGTATCAAAACCGCTTTTAGTCGGCGCATGGAATTCGCGGCTATACAAACGAAGTCCGCCTTCGCGGACTGGGATATGGGGATTGTTTGGAAGCGGGTATTGTCCTAAAAATATGTCTGGTTGAACTAAATCAAAGACTTGTTGCCATTCTTGTTTTACCCAGTTGGGATTGCAGAGAAATATCGGGCATTTGGCGGCGCGGGCGGCGATGAAACTGGCCAGAAATTGCACTGGTTCTGGTTCGGCGAGGCAAATTTTTGGGGGTGTTTTTTGTGCGGGATTTTGGGTGATTTCTTTAAATAGCCGATCGACAATTCGGGCAAATTCCCGACTGTCACAACCAATAAGCCAATTATCGGGCAAGCGATCCGCGAGTTCCAGAATATTTACTGTTAGATTTGTTGCCATAGATGCTTTCACCAAGTTTCTCGATTCAAAACAATTACTTAACTCGCTTGATTTAGTCGTGGGAGTAATCTAAAATCTAAAATCTAAAATCTAAAATCTAAAATCGAATGATTGTCATCGAACCAGGAATCGGTGCCGAAGCCGAGTGCTCTCTTATTTAAAGACAATTGTGTTGCTAAATTTAATGCTGCTTGTCTGCCGATTTTGGTTTCAAATACTGATGAAAAAACTGCGTCTATATTGTGAGTTTGACAAAATTTTCGCAGTTGGGATGGAGAACCGGAGATCGCAGGTTTAATGACGAAAATGCCCCGCCAGCCTTGGCTGTAGCACTCTTGGATGCGATCGAGGTTGGCGGCAGATTCATCAAGGGCGATCGGAGTTGCATAAATAGCATTTAATTCTACCATTTCCTGAAACTGTGTTACTGGCAGCGGCTGTTCCAAAAATTCAATGCTTGCGGAAAAGTCAGTTGCTTTTACCTTGTCGCAAGCTTCCAGCCATGTTTTAGCCTGCGAGTAACTGAGTCCGCCGTTGGCATCTAACCGCAAAAATGCCGATTCTCGATCGCACAAATTGTGCATTACTTGGATTAGCTGCTGAAAAATCTTTAATTCTTCCTCAATTGCAGCAACGCCAATTTTCCATTTAAACGTGCGATATCCCTCTAACCAAAGTATTGGTAAAGCCTGCAAAGCTGTTTCACCTGCTGGCAATAAACCGCTGAACCGATTTTTTTCTTCCTCATTCCCAGCCTGTATCCAGGGAACTTTGAGAATATTTCTTGTCCCCCCCTTATTAAGGGGGGTTAGGGGGGATCTAGAGTTTGATACTGCTGACTCAAAGCCAAATTGACAAGCCGGCAATTGGGAGGAAATAGCAAAAATCATCTCTGATGAAATATTACCAGGCAACTGGTCACAAAAATCTAAAGCTTGGTCAAAATTTTCAGACCCAAACCAACTCAAAGGGGCAATTTCTCCCCAACCAATTCGACCATTTTCGCCAACAAGCCGCAGGATAATTCCTTCGCGAATATCCCAAATTCCGTGACTTGTTTGCAGCGGTCGCTTAAATTTTCGCTGATAAGTGCGAAACTCGAATTGATAAAGCATTAGTTTTTTACTTAATCATAAAATTGTCTCACAACTGTGACAAACTTATCAATATTTTCAAAATGGATATTGTGACCAGCTTTTGGTACAATTTCCAGAAGGGCGGCCGGACACAATTTGGCAATTTCGGTATTTATAGTTGTAAATTTATCATCATATTCTCCCGCTAGCAAGAGGATAGGGATTTGATTTTGTGCCAGTTTTTCCCAGAGAGAGGGCTGGTTGCCGGTTCCCATATTGCGGAGGGATTTGGCTAACTCTAAGGGATTGTTTGCTAAGCGGCTTTCTATGAGTTTGTCGAAGTTGGGAGAGTTTTTTAAAGATTTGAATAAAGGGCGATCGTACCAGTTTAATAAAAAATCTTTAATATTGCTATTTTCCAGCTTTTGTGCTAGCTGTAAATCGGCTTGCAGGCGGTGCGATCGCTCTTTTTCTGTCTTCAATCCCGGAGAGGCTGACTCTAACACTACTTTCTCGAATCTTTCAGGAAAATGTAATGTCATGTAAAGTGCCAATCGCCCGCCCATTGAATAGCCCAACAACAAACATTTGTCTATTTGTAAATCATCTAATAACTGTATCAATGCTTGGGCTGTATTGGTCATATTGTAGCAACTTTCGTCGCCGATTACTCTGGTTTCTCCGTGACCGGGAAGGTCAACTGCTAGACAGCAATAACTTTTAGAAAGTAAGGAAATGACGCTGCTAAAATCTTGAAAATTTCCAGTGAATCCATGCAAAAATAAAATTTTTGGCGAACTTTTATGAGAATTTAACGAATAGTGAAAGTGATAATTATTAAAGTTGGCCATTTTCTCACAACATCACTGCTAGGCTGTCGGGTATCGAGCCAGTATACTCTATTGCGACCGATTTTCCATTCCTTAATGAAAGCTTACTGTAAATTTCATCGCGTTCTGTTGCATGGGCTAAAACTTCACCTCTAATCACGTTTAATTCTTCATCTAATTCAGGATTGACGATGAGTACCCACTCATCAGGATATAGGCTAAAAATTTCTTCTAAACTCATAATTTTGCCGATTTCTACTTGCGGACTCATGCTTTGATTCTCCTTTTTACGATTCAAGGTGAGGTACGGATTGCTAAATTAAAGAAGATTTTGAGAAGTCGCCCAACTCTGCCAACTCGCCCAAATCCTTCAGCTTAGCAAACCATACCTCCATTTTACCGGAATTTTTGATTAGCCACTCTACAAAACAAACCCCAACGCCAGCAGCAATCCGCTCGAAAAATGCAGCGTGACAGCGATAAACTTAGAGTTGCTGACCTTTGCCGGTTGGTCGTGATAGTCTGTGACATGGCGGCAAAGGTCGATCGCAAATGGCAAACTCCCAAAAATCAACAGCGTCCAAATTGGGAACATTCCCAAAGCCACAAATAGCACAGTCAAAGCATAAACGCTGCCGCACAACCACTGCAACAACTGGGCACCTTTTTTCGTACCGAGTCGAACAATCGGCGATTTTTTGCCGGCCGCCAAATCGTCCTCAACTTGGTGAAAGTGAGAACAAAATAAGATGATACTCGTAGTAATTCCCACGATTGCCGAAGCTGCAAAATTAGTTGCAGACCAAGTTTGAGTTTGACTGTAATAAGCAGCGGCGAAAGCTAGCGGCCCAAAGGTGAAAAAGCAGATGATTTCCCCCAAACCCTGATAGCCAAGACGAAACGGAGGCCCTTGATAAGTGTAGCCGAGAGCACAGCATAAAACTACCAGCAAAATTACTGTTGGGTCTTTTTGCCACCAGCTTATGGCGCAGATTCCCAACACTCCGATTGCTAAAAACAGATTTGCCAGCCCGAAAATTAAAGTTTTATTTCCAGTTAAATTAACTAGGGAATGCGCTTTGTTTTTATCGATGCCTGTTTCCGAGTCAAATACATCATTGCTGAGATTCAGCCATGCTATAATCAAAATGGCTGAAATTAAAAATGTCGAAAAAATTGGCCAATTAATCGTTTGAGTTTCGTCGGCAAAAGCAATTGCAGTTCCTACTGAAATAGGAATCACCGCAACGCTGTACATGGGCGGCTTGATTGCCGCCAGCCACAATTTACTATTTGGACGTTCAATTAACTTTGTTGTCATTACACAAACTTGATTCAATTGATAGCAGCGTAGTAATTTTACAATTTTATTGGTGAAAAAACTCTACTCTGTATCGGGTTAAGTGCGCGGGAGGCATCCCTTGAAAGGCTTTGCGGGCGATCGCGCGCCCGGTAATGCCCGTCTGCAAACCTCTGCCGGGTCGATCGCATGAGAGTCGAGATTGAGTCGCTCAATCTTAAAGTTTTATGTCTAAATGTTTCGATCGATCGCGCGTTGGCGTTAGCTTTCGCGATCCGAAGGAAAGCCCGCCCCTACGGGGGCTACGTCAACGAAGAGGATCGTCTGTTTTTTGCCCGCCGCTGAACCCAAACTTTCCGGGAAACTCGAAAGGTCATGTTTTGCGATCGCCCTCCCGTGCTTAGATCGAAATAGGGGTTCTAGCGGGACAAAACCGCACTCTTTCTGACAAATCTGCTATTCTCGCTTTCATGACAGTAATACCGCACCGCGCTAATCTTTTACAAGACCGCAATCAACTGCATCAGTTTCTGTTAGATTGCCAGCAGTCTTTAACCGACAAAGATCAAACAAAGATAGTTAGTATTTCTCAGGAGATTGCCCCCGTCGATCCGCTAGTTGTACTTCAAGAGATTTCCGAACCTTGCCAGCGGCACTTTTACTTTGAAAAAAGAGACCCGATTTCCGGCAACAGTTTTGCGATCGCCGCGCTAGATTCGGCTATCCATTTAACAGTAGCCGGAACCGATCGATTTACCATCGCTCAAAATTTTATTCAATCTTGTCTTGCCCGAACAATTACCATCGGTACGGAACGCTTGCCCTTCAGCGGGCCGCACTTTTTTTGTAGCTTTGCTTTTTTCGATGAGAATGTCGCCACCAATTCTTACTTTCCCCCTGGCATCATATTTCTACCAAAATGGCAGATTACTCGCCTGAAAGATAGCTGCACAATTGTTGCAAACGCCATCATCAACCGAGATCTAAATGTTAAGATTATTACCGATAACATTTGGGAAAATTTTGATAAAATTGCGTCTCCCCATTATAAGAAAATAACTTCTATTAGAAACAGTTCGATATTTTTAAAACAAATTCCTGTGAATGATGCCGCTCAATTTAAAACATCTGTCAAGTCTGCTTTAGAATTAATCCACTCTCAATATTTCAGCAAAATTGTTTTGTCCCAAGCAATAAATGTCATTTCCCAAACCCCTTTTAGTTTAATAAATTCCTTAAATAACTTGCGCCTTACTTATCCCGGTTGCTACGTATTTTCCACCAGTAACGGCCAAGGTCAAAATTTTATCGGTGCCAGTCCAGAACGCTTAATCAGCGTTCACAAAAATGAGTTAGTAACAGATGCCTTAGCCGGTTCCGCACCGAGGGGAAAAACAGAATCAGAAGATGCGAATTTAGGCAAAGGTTTACTCAACAGCGAAAAGGATATTCGAGAACATCTAGTGGTAATTGATTTTATAGTCGATCGCCTGTCGAGTCTCGGTATCAATCCAGAATTTTCTCCACTACCGAGACTGCTGCAACTGTCAAACATTCAGCATTTGTGGACGCCCATAAGGGCTAGAATTCCCCGTGATATTCATTTATTAAAGATTTTATCCCAACTGCATCCAACGCCAGCGGTGGCGGGCGTACCGAGAGATATTGCCCTCAAGCAAATTCGCGGCTGCGAAAGCTGCGATCGCTCTTTGTATGCAGCACCCCTCGGCTGGATCGATCGCACCGGCAACGGCGAATTTGCCGTCGGCATTCGATCGGCTTTAATCGACGGCGATCGGGCTATACTTTATGCTGGTGCTGGTATTGTTGCCGGTTCGGAACCAGAAAAAGAACTAGCAGAAATTCAACTGAAATTACAAGCACTTTTAAATGCTTTAGTTTAATTCAGCTAATTAGCAGAATGTAGAGTTGTCTGGCTAATTGATTGAGTCTGTGTTAATGTTTAATTTTCACTTCCTCAAAATGTTCTACTACGGGAAAAGGATCGTAAAAATGGTGAAGCATTTTTTTCCACTCTTGATATTCAGCGGAATTCCTAAATTTAATTGTATGAGCTTCTAAATTTTGCCATCTCACCAATAATAGATATTTTCCTTGAACTTCTGTGCAGCGATGAAGTTCGTGAGATAAATAGCCATCTATACACGCTATCAGACAGGAGGCTTCTCTAAAAGCTATCTCAAAATCCCCCTCACAGCCAGATTTGACATTCAGCACAACCGCCTCAAGAATCATAAAAATGTATCCTGACAATTATTTGGGTATAATATCGTAGCACAATACAGAGTTGAGCTACTCAGATTTAACAATGCCAATAGATTTTCGCAACACAAATACCGTCTGGGCTTCCGTATTAGCAGAAACTTTGCAGCGGTTGGGATTAACGACCGCCGTCATTTGTCCCGGTTCGCGATCGGCACCATTAACAATAGCTTTTGCCCAGAACAACAAAATAGAAACTCTGCCCATACTCGACGAACGTTCAGCAAGTTTTTTTTCATTAGGAATCGCCAAAAAATCCGGTTTACCAACCGCACTAATTTGTACCTCTGGAACCGCCGCCGCCAACTTTTATCCTGCGATAATAGAAGCCAGAGAAAGTCGAATTCCGCTGCTAATATTCACCGCCGATCGACCTCCCGAACTGCGGGACTGTCACGCCGGACAAGCGATCGACCAAGTTAAAATATACGGCAATTATCCGAACTGGCAAGCCGAATTAGCGATACCTTCTGCGTCGAGAGGAATGCTAGACTATCTGCGGCAGACGATCGTGTACGCTTGGGAACGATCGCAATTTCCAACTCCCGGCCCCGTCCACCTCAACATCCCCTTTCGCGACCCGCTTGTACCAGTTCCAGACATAGCTGTAGAAGCTTTAGAAACACAATTCAATCCCGAAGAATTCTTTGCAGGATTAGAACCCATTTTTGCCGGAGAAAGCTCTACCCCCCCCAGCCCCCCCTTGTTAAGGGGGGGAGAAGAAAGTACAATGCAACAATGGCAAAAGTGCAGCAAAGGGATTATTATTGCAGGCGTTGCACAGCCCCAATTTGCCGAAAAATACTGTAGTGCGATCGGGCAAATTTCCCAATACTTAAATTGGCCAGTTTTAGCAGAAGGATTATCCCCAGTCAGAAACTACGCCCAACTCAATACCCATCTAATTTATACCTACGATTTAATCCTGCGAAACCGCGAACTAGCAGATAAATTAACCCCAGAAATCGCCATTCAAATCGGAGACTTACCCACAAGCAAAGAACTGCGAAACTGGTTAGATAAAACCCAACCAAAACGCTACATAATCGACCCCAGCGACCACAACTTCGATCCGCTACACGGCAAAACTATTCACCTGCGAACCTCCGTAGAAAATCTCGCAACTAATCTCGCAACTATATTAACTCAAGTCCCCCCCCTTATTAAGGGGGGGTTAGGGGGGGATCGAACCCCTGCAACCCCTGCTATTTCGCCTCAAATCCCCCCCCTAAACAAGGGCGAATCAACTCAAATTCCCCCCCTTAATAAGGGGGGGTTAGGGGGGGTTCCAACTTCACCCTCAAACGAATACCTCCAACTTTGGCGCAACACCGAAATCCAAGTCAGACAAACAATAGACCAAAAAATATCAGCAATTAACAACATAATCGAGCCCAAAGTTTCCTGGCTGCTTTCCCAAATTTTGCCACCCGCAACACCGATATTTATTGCTAACAGTATGCCCGTCCGAGATGTAGAGTTTTTCTGGAAGCCGAACAACTTAGAAATCAAACCGTTTTTCAATCGCGGCGCTAACGGTATAGACGGCACATTATCAACAGCGTTGGGAGTTGCTCACCGCAATCAAAGCAGCATTATGCTAACAGGCGATTTAACACTTTTGCACGATACAAACGGTTTTTTAATTAAAAATAAATTTATAGGTCATCTGACAATCATATTAATTAATAACAACGGCGGCGGAATTTTTGAAATGTTGCCCGTTGCCAAATTTGACCCGCCCTTTGAAGAGTTTTTTGCCACTCCGCAGCAGATAAATTTTGCTCAGTTGTGTGCAACTTATGGCGTGGAACACGAGGTAATTGAAGATTGGGAACAGTTCAAAGAAAAATTAAATTTGCTGCCAAATAGCGGGATTCGCGTCTTAGAATTGCAAACAGACAGGCGATCGGATGCTAAATGGCGGCAAGACAATCTAAGTAAATTTGCCAAAGATTTGTAAATTTGTAGGTTGAGCAGGTGGAACGAAACCCAACCTACACTAATTTAAACAGCAGGTTGAGCTAGCAGCGGATCTAACTGTCCTTCTGCATCAAGTTTGTGGATGTCATCGCAGCCGCCTACGTGTTGGTTGTTAATGAAAATTTGGGGTACGCTGCGGCGTCCGTTAGCGCGATCGGCCATTGCCTTTCTAGCGGCTTCGTCGCCATCAATTTTGTATTCCGTGAAATTTACGCCTTTCCACCACAGCAAAGTTTTGGCGCGGATGCAGTAGGGACAGGTTTGCCAAGTATAGATTTCCACGTTGGCTTTGATGCGATCGGGCTTGCGGCCCAAGAGAGGATTGAGAAAGTCAAGCATTTTCGGTACCGGGGTAAAAATTAAACTGGTTGGGGGATTAACGATCATTTTAGCGAAATGCCGTCAGCCCCACGTCCTACCCAAAAATCGGCGCGAGATGGAATTGCCTGGGGCAACCTGTAGCCCTGTGACCCAAGTCACAACTTTACTCTACTCGGATCACTGGCTTTCACCCAAAATAATCACCTTCCTCACCTCATCAATGTCACCGATCTTTTCGGGAAACAAGGAGATGATTAAAACATCGAATTAAACCGCACTGCCATGAATCCCATACAACTCCTCCCCGGCGCTATCTCTGAAATCCTCGCTTCTGTAACCGATACAGGCGTTTTGACTCTGGCCGATCGCTACGGTTTGATGGCCGCCACCTTCGACGACTCTCTGAATGACGAAGACAGAGGCTGTGTCAACCGCTTGTTGCGGGCGGTGCTCAGAGGGCGAGTGAAAGTGGTCAACGAACTTTCAGCAGCATTCTAATCGGGATTTGAAGTTTTGTTCTGAAGGCAAGGTGAGTCAGCGGTAGATAAAAATAGTGGAAACTCAGGCAGGAGTGGAAGCAGCGGTAATTTGAATTCGATTTAAAGTTTTCTCCTCTAACTCAACAACGGTTTATTTGTCAAAGCAGCCTTTATCGGCTGCTTTTTTTTGATCTAATCGCGGATTTCCAGGTTGTACTGGCGGCAGAGGGCGATCAGTTTTTGTTGGAATCGATCGCGCACGCTGTCTGGAGAGGCGATCGCGCAATCTTCCCAATAGGGGGCAATTTCGCGGAAAAACCAGAAGGTATTGAAAATCGGACGGGTGACTCGTCTCATTGGCGGATCGCCTTCTAAGTCGCTGACTTCCACATCGCCTTGCTTTCGTCTGTAGTTAAAGGCAAGCCTGCCAAATAAGTGAAATTCTACGGAAATCCTGTCTAGATCCGGCAGCCAAGGTCGATCTACCGAAATCACCGCAGCATCTTCAATGCGATCGAGGAGTAGCGTCCAGTTGTGTTCGAGTCCCAATACATCCTGGTTGCCCTCCGATTCTTCACAGCGACACACTAAATATTGCCGCTTTTCAATAGGGATCATTTTCGCGTGTAAGACTGTGTAATTCCAAAGTCGATCGGCTGCATCTCGATAGGAAAGGCGAAATGCTTGGTGTCTGTGGATAAACTTATCGATTTTTTGCCGCCAAACAGGTAAGGGGTTGCTCAAAAACCGATCGATTTCAGCCCGGAAAGGGAGAGTTAGTTCGCTGCGAGAACTCAACAATTGAGCAATGGCCAGCGCTTCATCAATTTTGCCCAAGTCAAGCAATTGCTGTCGGGCGATGTCTAGGGCTTGGATGTGGGTTTGAGGCCAGTCGTGGTTCGGGGCGATGGTCAGTTGGCGGCGGGCGATCGCTTCTATCAGTTTGGATATGTTCGGGCGATCGCCCCACGTCTTCCCGAATTCTTGGGCCAAGGCTTCCAACTCAGTTTTATCTCGTTCAGAAACCGATAGGGTGATCGATTGACCTTTGCGACTCATAAGTATACGGACACTTTATCTTGGTACAGGCTTGATTATCTCTATTGTCGGTGCCAATATGGGGAATATCAACTTTCTACGGACACACTTTCAGCATATGTCCGACTACCAAATTACCCTCAAATCCGTTTACTCCTGTCCCGCTGCGGAGATTCCCAAGGAAGTTAAATTACCGGAAGGGTGGAAACTTTCTTGGCATCAACTCGAAACTTTAAAGGCAATTCGCGATCCAAATATTGATGTCATTATCAATACCGCGATGACTGGCGACGGTAAAAGCTTGGCGGCTTATCTAGAAACACTTCTCCAAGGAATACTCCAAGGGTATTACAATGTCATCGGACTGTACCCAACAAATGAACTAGCTCGCGACCAAGAAATCCAAATTAAGCAATACCTTGAGTTGTTTAAACTCGTTGATGAATTGCGAGTTTCGAGACTGAGTGGCCCGGAGTTAGAAATTTACGCCGAAAGTGAAAACATCAAAAAATGGGAAGCGATCGCCACTCGCACTCAGCAATCTGAAATAATTCTTACTAATCCTGACATTTTTCACTACCTCCACCGCCATGCTTATTTAACTCCCAAAGATAGTCCGAATAAGCTGTGGAGCCCGATCGATACTAGATTCGAGTTATTCATTGTTGATGAATTTCACGTTTGCACGGCTCCGCAAACTGCCAGCATTATCAACACGATGCTGTTGATTAAGCACACCAATCGCCGCAAAAAGTATCTATTTCTGTCAGCAACACCAGACGAACAATTAATTCAGCTTTTACAGAAAGCTGGTTTTCAACCGAAGATCATCGATCCGCTGACACAGAACAAATATCGGTTTCCAGATACAGCAAGCCAAAATCTTGAATTACAAGCAGAGGGATGGCGGCAAGTATCGCGAGCAATTTCTTTAACTTTCATTTCTCTGGAACCTACCTATCAAGCTACCGAAACTTGGCTTTGGGAAAATCGCAATTTAATCGCTGATTATTTTCAGCAGCATCCGGGTAGTAAAGGAGCGATTATTCTCAATTCCATTGCAGCCGTCAAGCGTCTAACTCCCAGATTTAAGGAATTCTTGCATACTCTCAGAGTTGAGGAAAACACCAGTTTGACAGGGAAAGGGGATAAAGAGCGATCGCTCGAAGCTGACTTAGTTTTGGGAACTAGCACAATAGATGTCGGCGTTGACTTCAAAATTAATTTCTTAATTTTTGAATCTGCGGATGCAGGCAGTTTCATTCAGCGGCTGGGACGGCTGGGACGCCATGACAGTCACGAAAAAGATGGTAAAAAGATAGCATTTAATCAGTTTACAGCTTATGCTCTCACACCTAACTTTTTAGTAGCAAGACTATTTGAAGACAAGGATGCACCGCTAGTAGCAGATGGTATTTACGCTCGTCCTAAATTCCACGCTCAAATCCGCGATAACTACCGCAAAATCAATGATTTCCGAGGCTATTACAAACGGTGGGCCGGGGTGCAGTCAGTTTTGCTCAGCAGCAGCCAAGGATTAGCCCACCCAACCATCAAACGGGAATTTGCAGAAAGTCATAAAGCATTTAAGAAAGATTGCGAACAAGTCTTTGACACCAGTTTGGGAAGGGTGAGAGGTTGCGTCAAGAAATGGACAATAGAATGGCAGGAGTTATCGAAACAAAAAACAGGAAATCCCATTGCCGAAGATGCTTGCAGTTTTCGAGGTTCTAGTTCTCTTCAGTGTGGTTTGTACGAACTCGCCGAGCGAAACGAAGCCGACCGATTTAAGACCTACGATTTGCCGGGAATCTTGAGCAATTTGGAAATTGAACCTATGACAGAAGTGGCTTATATGCGACTGCTCCAAGAGACAGCCGAACGGACAGGTAAACCGATCCCAAAAGGACGTTTTGAACGTTGTTTAGCTTTTATGAAATTGCAAACTTATCGAGAGGAGCGAATCAATTGGAAATTTATCTATCCCGGAGATTTGGGCGAAGTTGCAGATGCTTGGAAAGTTCAAGTTCTGTTGGGTATTCAGGTTTTGCAGCCGGGAAATCGCTGGATTAATGAAATTAACAAGCGGCTGAAATTGCGTGGTTTGGTGAGTTATGTCATCCGCTATCCGGTTCAGGAAGCTAAAAAACGGTTGCAATTGCCCATGCACTTTCAGATTTACCCAATTGACGAGTCTGGTAGGCACGAACCCGGAGCACCTTACTCGGTGGCCTTCGGTCAATCGGCCCTGCTTTTGGACACTCTCGCCTATCGGCTCAAGAGTAAAGGAGGTGAGATGTGGATTTGTTGAAAGCTCAAGCCCTGATAGGGATTTGGGTTGGTGAGACGGAGAGGAAGCTTACGCCAGTAAGTGCAGACGTATTCGTTTCAATCCCTGATAGGGATTTAAGCCAAGTATGTTTGTGCTTGGTCTTACCCCGCTCAAAGATAAAGGTAACACGCCCTAGAGCACAAGTTCAGTAAATACTGACTTCAGTAAATACTGACATATTCGACTGTTGAATAACTCTGTACTTTAATTTTTTTAGCGATCCCTTGATTTGGCAGATGGACAGGTGTTAGCGTCAGATAAATATAGTTAGGAGGCTCACATGAGTAAAAAGCAGCAAATCCTGCAACTTCTTTTAGACGGAAAACCTCACTCCAAAGAAGAGTTGATACCCATAACTCATAGGTTCAGTGCGGCTGTCGAGTCGCTCCGCAAGGATGACGGGTACGACATTGAAACTGTTCGCGTTGCTCACAATGTTTACGTCTACCAGATGGCGTTAGCCAAGAGAGCCTAGTTTTATTGAGACTCTTTACTTCTGAAAGAGTCTCTGCATTCACAAGGGAAGCTCATCGGTAGCTTGCGGCGTTAAGTACAGACATAGGTAGTCTCAACCCCCAAAAAATGGCTGGTTAAGTCACTTGTCAACAAAACTGCAAACTCTGAAGAACTTTTATTCTGCGGGAGCTTCCCTTTTCTTTCTACAACCTAATTTTTCACAACTGCTATGAACACTCAATCTCTATTTGATATGAAGATCCTTGATTCACGACTTCAAGAAAAAATTCCTTACCTCAAAATGTTAGTTTTGTTCGGTTCTAGATCCACAGGCAAAACTCATGCTAAAAGTGACTGGGATTTTGCCACACTCTATGATGAAGACAAACGGAAAGCTTGCATTGGAGAGCGTGCTTTTGCTTGGTTTGAGGTTCCTCAAAAACTCGGCGAATTTTTTGAAATCAACAGTGATGAAATTGATGTTGTTGAGTTAAACAGATGCTCCTCACTTATTGCTCATTTTGTCGCTCGTGATGGCAAGGTTTTGTATGAAAGCGAACCGGGAGAATTTGAAAAATTCAAACAAAATGCTTTGATGAGCGATTCAGAACTGAAGCAAACAGAGTGGGAGCTTCGGAATAAAGTTGAGTTGTTTTTGAAGAAATGGGATGTAGTATGAGTATTGAGCCTACAGTTGTTTTAAGCAGATTGGAGTTTATTGGTAATTATCTTCTGGAATTAAGGCGATTTCGGGGAATGAGTTTAGAAAATTACTTGAGTAGTTTTGACCATAAAACAATTTCGGAGCGAATTATGGAATTAATTGCTCAAGCTGCGATCGATATCAACGAACATATCCTAACTCGCGACAAAAATATTCAGCCTCTCTCCAATAAAGATTCTTTTGTCAAGGTTGGACAATATGGAATTATCACCCCTGAACTTGCGGCAGATTTAGCCATGTCAGCAGGATTGCGAAATATTTTAGCTCATAGATATCTGGAGATTAACTATGTACAGTTATTCAATGGCATCCAAGCTGCATTAAATCAATACCCTCTCTATATCCAACAAGTCACTGAATATCTTAGTTTTAGGAGCAAGTAGAAAATGGTTAATAAGAACAAAGCAACCGAATCAGAATTTATACAACTATCGCTCTTTGACGCGCCAGAAAATTTGAATGTTGAAGAGTTGGATGATTTGGAAGATGATGATTTGGAAGAAGAAGACGATGATGATTTGGGGTTTGGTTTTGAAAGCAGCGATCGCGATATTGAGCCGCCCCAACAGGAGTTAATTACCGTCAAGCTTTTGCGAAAAGCAATCTTGGCTCAAAATCCCGATGACCCCATCATGGCTGATTTTGCCGAGTATGTTCTGCCAAATCTGCTGCGAGTGGCGATCGGGGTGACTGCTAAAGGCGGTAAATGGATCGAAGCACAAGAACAGGAACTCGCAGCAAAAGGCAAAGTTATGAACAGGAGAAGTGCCTCCGATCAATCCCTCAATACTCATTTACTTAATGGACTTTTCCCTGCTAATTTAATCGAACAGCGCTTGGAAAAATTGAATACAACCGTTAAGCGCGTGATTCGCGAACCAGAAAGGCGGTTACTCGTTGCTGCTTTTATTCTGCATGACTTTGAGAAATTTGATTATTGCAGATTTCCTCAAATGTCGCAGAAATATAAAGATTTTCAGAAAAACAAGGATAATAAAATCCGCGATTTGTCAATCCCAGAACATCGAGAAATTATTGATGCCATCATTCGCGAACTCAATCTCGATCGCTTAATTAATCCCAAAGATCCAGAAGCTTATCGCGAGTATCTAGACGATTTGCTTTGCATTGCCTACAACGCTCAAACTCGGTGGGACACGAACTGGAATTTTTCTGTAAACAGCGGGCTCCAGCCTAAACTAACAGGGGACAAGTTGGTTGAATTAGCAAAATTGGCTTGTCTGGCCGATCGTTTGGCATCCATCGTTAAACATCCTCAAGATGCTCTCAAACCGGGTTTGAACAATCTCATTGGTCAAGTGAGCGACAGACAACTAAAACTCTCCTATCACAGTATTGCTGAAAATCGCGGTGTACTCACCAATATTGTTAACAATGCTCTGATAGATGCCTATACTGGCCGTCATATTTCAGATTGCGAACACTATAAAGAATTTTGCAAATATAACAAGTTGCCAGGAATAGCTGGGTTACAAGCTTGTTGCAAACACTACGATCCCTTTTCCAGGTATTATGAACCCCTGTTGTATTTGCCGACAGGTATCATTTACTTAACGCACCGCAATGCTCCAACGGTAACAGTTGACAGTATACCAGAGCGAGTAGTTAATAACATCAAATCGCTCTGTTCCCAAAAACTGCAAGAAAGGCAAACAGGATTTAGCCGAGATGGTAAAGGCATGAAATATGCCGATTACTACAATTTATTCTTTGACATCCCAGCTTTAATGAAAGTTGGTTTAAGTGCAACTCTGAGAATTCTCAAAGATGGTAAAAAGCCTGTTTCTAAAGAACGCAGTGATAATTTGATAAAATTTCAACAGAAACAAATTTTATCTGCCGATTATGACTTCCGGTTTAAAGATGACATTCGCATCGACCAGATTGCCGAGTTTGGAGACTTAGCAAGCCGGAAAATTTGGGGAGACCAAGTTAATAAAATGGAAGCAGAACGCAAAAAGCGGGAAGCAGAACGCAAGAAAGATAAAACTTTACCCGCACTGGGAGTAATTGAGTTAACCCCAGAAAAGTTAATTCACCAAGTTGCTGAGTTATGGAATCTTTCAGAGTTTCTCCCACCCCTTCGCGAAATTCAGAAGATTAATAAAAGGCTGAAGGAACACAAACTAAAAGGCAATACAGGTGGCGTTCCCTATGAATGGTACTACTTAGCTGCTAAGTATTTAGAACATCACCCCAGTATTGAAGACGTGCGTCCTGTTTGCGAGAAGTTAATTGCAGATATTGCTACATTAATTCAGCCAATACTTTCTCAGTACAACATATCTGATGGTTGGGAAGACTTGCGGCTGTGGGTAACGCGAGTTGTGATGTTGCCAACTCCTGAACCCGAACCAATATCTGCTCAGCTTTTCTTAGATGAATTAGAGCGTTATCAAGCTGCAAAAAAATCGGGACGGGGAAAACAATTAATATGTTCGATTTCTCACTCGGCTTATACCGTTACCGAACAGATGGAGTCAGCGGTTTTATTCACACCGCAAGTTTATACTAACAAGCAAATGTTGGGAGGGTCGAATGCTAAACGCAATATCTCCAGTATTGCTGGCATTGAAATGATGCTGCGACAGATTTTAATGAGTCAAACTCAGGAAATTGGCGCGAGGTTTGAGGATGCAAAATACCGTTACCTCTACTTTTATCCCACTTATTACTGCACTCCTGAAACGAACGCATTTTTGCATCAGGCTTACGATAATATTTTCCAAACCCGCTTCGATACGGGAGTTCGCAATCACTTTATTAGCAAGGAACTTCAGGCTAATTTTGAATTGAGCCGCTATCAAAGTGTAGATGTCTTTCATTTGGATGAAAGAGCGGAAGGTAAAAAGGACAAGACATTCAAGCTTGCTTATCCCGAAAATCAACCGCTGACCTTTTATTTTATGGCATTGCCACCAGAAAAGAAAGGGAAGGATAAAAAGCCCAACGATACAGAATCTTGGATTATGCCAGCTTGGTTGGCTTTTGCATTCCCGATGATTCTGGATGTCAAAACGGTGGTTTCGGAGTCGCCAGTTCCGCCATTTAATGACGGTGCTGACTTTGAAGAAACCGTATTTCTGGACAGCGCACCGCAAGCTTTTCGCGTTTTGACAAAGCGCGATCGTTTTCGCCTCGACTATATCTTAGAAGGATGGGAGGAAAACGGCAAAAAATACCCTGCACCTTTAAATGCTTTGACTGCTGCTTATGCAATTCATTTAGATGTGAATGCTAAGCAAGGAAAATCAGGCTACGATGCCAATTGGGGCAAACTGAGCGAACTCGCCAAGGATTTTGAAACTAGCCCGCTTTATGTTTTTGCGTATCTGAATGAGGGTGCGCGAAGACAGAAAGTAGAAATACCTCGCAGGGAAAAAATCAGGCTTTATGCTTATCATTTTTATCCTTGTTTTGACCCATATGTTAAATACAATTCTCAGGAGGACACATTGACTGTAGCAATTGAATCAAGTTTAAATCACCCGCAAAATCTAACTCAATTGTACCGCAAATTCTACCTAGCTAACAAGCGATTTAATCCCAAGGCAAATGCTGTCCTGAAACCGATCGACATTGCCTCTAAAACTATCCTTGAAGCCGATCCGAGTTTTCAGGGCAATGCTTTAGTTTCAGTGGTGGCTGCGGAAGTATCTAAACTCATGGATCGCGTTCATTCTTCTACTGCTGAAGGGCGGTGGGTGTTGAAAAAACGCGAAGAGGAACGGCAGTTAATTTTAGATTTTGCTCGTTACTTTGTTGAGGAGGTATTTGAGAAATCATTTGCAGGCGATCGGGCTCGTTTAGCCGGCCGCCAAATTAACCTAATTCGCGACACCTGCGAGTTTCTTTACCGCCTGCAAGATGACCAAGAAAATCGCGATCGAGCTGAACCTTCTGCTAATGAATTACAAGAAGATGTAGAGCCTTAAGTCCTTTACTTCTTGTGAAGCCCGTGTCTAGCCTGCTTTAAAGTGCGGGATTTTATCCCGCACTGCAATACCCAACATTTTACTGTGGAGACAAAACTATGAATTTCCTGAAAACAGTTAATTCCAAATCATTTCTCGATAAAATTCCATACAAACCAATGGGAAAATACGCTCACTTTCTCACCGTGCGCGTTACAGAATCCTATCCTTTATTTCAGACTGATGGAGAATTGAATAAAGCGCGAGTGCGGGCAGGAATTCAAGACGAAAAACCCATCAGCCGGTTGACAATGTTTAAGCGCAAACAGTCTACTCCAGAGCGTTTAGTCGGTCGCGAATTGCTGCGTAACTACGGCATAATGACAGAGGAAGAGTGCGAATACAATGTCAAGTTTGCCATGAACAATCCTGACTGCATTATCTACGGATTTGCGATCGGTGACTCAGGCTCAGAAAAATCGAAAGTAGTAGTTGATACGGCATTTTCAATCACTGCATTTGATGAATCTCACGAAAGCTTTACTCTCAATGCTCCCTATGAAAACGGGACAATGGCATCTAAAGGTGAAGCGGGTTCTAAACCGGGGGAAATCACCAGCCGTATTAACCAGCAAGACCACATTAAACCCCAAGTTTTCTTTCCTAGCATTGTCACGCTAAAAGACCCCACTGAGGCTACTTTTTTGTACGTCTTTAACAACATTTTAAGGACGAGGCACTACGGCGCTCAAACAACTCGCACGGGACGAGTGAGAAATGAGTTAATAGGTGTGGTTTTTGCTGATGGTGAAATTACCAGTAACCTGCGTTGGACTCAGGCAATTTACGATAAGTTGCAAGCTGAAAATAAACTTAGCTCTCGCGATCCGCTGAATGAGGATGATGTGAAAGCAGCAGCTATCAGCGCAATGCAAATGTTAATGAGTAAGGAGTTTATTGTGCATACTGATTTTATTGACTCTCAGTTTGCACCCTTATTAGATGAGGTAAAAGCTCTGACGGGAAGTGAGCAGGGAATTAAGCAGATTTTGCAACAAGCTGATGCGGAAGCGAAAGCTTATGCTGAAAAGCATATCAAGTCTAAGAAACCCGAAGACGATAAATCAGAAGCCAAGAAGTCAGCTAAGGCGGGAAAATCATAATGGTCAAAATTTACCGCTGTCAAATCGAGTTGCACGATAGCCTTTATTTTGCAACTCGCGAGATAGGGAGACTTTACGAAACAGAGCCTGTAATTCACAATTACGCGCTTTGTTACGCCCTCGGTTTGGTGGATAGCGAAATCTATTCCACCACCGTTTCTGAAGAACATTCCTATCGCTATTTCTGTCCCGAACAAGTTCCTAAATACGAGCCGCATTTAACGGCGCTCAACCAACAGGGGATTTATGTTACTCCGGGACGATCTATTTCTCACTCCTCTACCCTCAACACTTGGAAATATGCCAACAATAACTATCACGTTGAGATGGAGAAAACTCAGAAAAATATCCCTAGTTTTGGCAGAACCAAAGAAATTGCGCCGGAAAGTAAATTTGAGTTTTTCATAATCTCAGAGAAGTCTCTCAAACTGGCAAAGTGGATACGGTTGGGAAAGTGGATGAGCAAAGCAGCAGTCGAAATCGTAGAACAGAAGGAAGTGAAGCGATCGCCCTCAGAAACAGACTTCATCTTTCCCTATCTTCTCAACCCTTTAGATGTGATGTTTTCCCATCAAGTGATTAGCTACGATGTGGTTAATATGCCTCCGGTTAGCCTCATCCAAAATGTCAAAATGCTAGGGCGATATTACGAGTTTGACAAACTCAAAATTCCGGCGTGTATGGAATACCGCTTTCGGGCAGATTAATAGGAGGCAGAGCCTCTAGAAATGCGTTCCCAGGTAGAACCTGGGAACGATAAAAATTAAACCCATTTTAAGCATTAACCATTAACCAATTATGCCGCACAGCCTCGTCCTCAACATCCTTCCCCTGGCCCCAATTCCCCCCGGATACCTCACCGGAAGACACCTGCACGCCCTCTTCCTCACCCTCGTGAGCTCGGTTGACAAAAAACTCGGCGATCGCCTCCACGATGCCGCCGCCCAAAAATCCTTCACTCTCAGCCCTTTGCAAACTAAAAAATGCCCTTTCAAAAAACACCATTTCCTGCAATGGGAACACACAGAACCGATTCCAGAACACACCCTCTGTTGGTGGCGGATTACTCTGCTTGATGACACTTTATTCGGTCAATTAACTAATCTTTGGCTGAACCTCAATCCGTCGAAGCCGTGGCATCTCGGGCCCGCCGATTTGATGATTGCTAAAATTCTCGGAACGCCCCAAGTAGATCAACCTTGGGCTAATGCTTGTAGTTACTCTCAACTTTACGAACAAGCTTCCGAAACTAATCGTTTAATTGCTTTCAGTTTTGCGACTCCTACTACGTTTCGACAGGGGAAATTTGATTCGGTGATTCCTACTAGAGATTGCGTTTTTAACAGTCTACTCAGTCGCTGGAATAAGTACAGCCCGATCGCAATTTCCGATCTTTCCTTCGATGCACTTTTCTCGACATTTGTCAATATCCGAAGTGAAAGATTGACTAACTATCAAAGCGATTTTGTGGGCATGGTTGGGGAGGTTAGCTATCGGATTTTGGGAGATGTCGAGCCTTTAGTGATTAAGCAAATTAATGCTTTGGCTGATTTTGCTGTTTACTGCGGGGTGGGCAGGAAAACTCCGATGGGGATGGGAATGACTAGGCGAATAGTTGTTAAAAAAAGTTCTTGAAACTGAACGTAAAACCCATAGTCCGCCAGGGGTTGAAACGCGATTTTTACAGTAGGGGATACGCAAGGGCAAGCCTTAACGTAAAACCCATACTCCGCCAGGGGTTGAAACCCCTGCCTCAAAGCTAAAGTCCTCTTGCATAGGACTGCAAGTATGAATGATTAAATTACTTCTTCAGTCGGTTTCAACCTTTGCGCTTACTGTTACCGATAAGCTCAAACTCTCATCAATGATTAAATTACTTCTTCAGTCGGTTTCAACCGACTTTAGCTATGAGACAGGGGTTTCAACCCCTGGCGGACTGGCGGATCGCTGGCAGATCACTGGCGGATCGCTAATTCATCAAATTCTTTCGCCCCACGGGGAAATTAAATGTTTCAACCCTTAAAATTATGAACGATTCTGATTACATTTCGATCGCATCTCTGAACCAATATTCTTACTGTCCTCACCGCTGCTGGCGAATGTCTTGTGCGGGAGAATTTGCCGATAATCAGTATACCATAGAAGGCACGAGTTTGCACGATCGCGTTCACACGATGGGCGAAATTAACCGCGATGAAACTTGGCAGGTGCGGGCGATTTGGCTGAAGTCTGAGAAGTATAAACTTATTGGTAAATCGGATTTGATTGAGTCGGCTGACGGTGAGATTTACCCCGTGGAATACAAGCGGGGACGGAAGGGAGAATGGGATAACGACGAGTTGCAGGTTTGCGCCCAAGCGCTTTGTTTGGAGGAGATGACGGGGAAAACTATTGCGACTGGATATGTGTACTACGCGCAGTCGCACCAGCGGCAATTAGTCGAGATTTCTGAGGGGTTGAGACAAGAGGCGATCGCCACTATCACCGCTATCCAATTTTTGGTGCAAACAGGGACAATGCCTCGACCTAATTATACCAAACGCTGTCAAGGTTGCAGCCTTTATCAGCAATGTTTGCCCCAAGCTGCCGATCAAGTCCTGCGCTATCAAGAAGCTAATTAATCCAAACTACAAATTTAGGAGTCAATCGTGGGGACGCTGTATATCAATCAAGATGATGTTTTTATTGGGAAAACAGATGAACGCCTCAATGTCAAGGCAAAAAATCAAATGTTACAGGATGTGCCTTTGATTCATTTAGATGGAGTGGTGATTTTGGGACGGGCGACTATTTCTCCGGCGGCGATCGCAGAATTGCTACAACGGAAAATTCCTCTGACTTTTATCACCGATACCGGTCACTATTTGGGTAAGCTGGAACCGGAATTAAGTAAAAACATTTTCGTTCGCAATGCTCAGTGGAAAGCGGCGGGTGAAACTCCGCAAGCTATTCATGTTGTCCGGGGTTTTATTCGCGGGAAATTGAAGAATTATCGCAGCAGTTTATCTCAAACTCAGCGGGAACATTCCGAACTAAATTTAGCCTCGGCAATTATGCAGATTTCCAATGCGATCGCCAAACTTGACAAAACTGACAATATTGACTCCTTGCGCGCACAGGAAGGTGCTGGAAGTGCGGCATATTTCAGGGTTTTCAACCAATTAATTCGCGCGGAAGGCTTTGTGTTTCAACCGCGACACCGCCCTGCTACCGATCCGGTGAATTCTTTGATGAATTTTGCTTACACGCTGCTGCGTCACGACGTGCAAAGCGCGATTAATATTGTGGGATTTGACCCTTATTTAGGATACCTTCATATGCAGCGCTACGGCCGCGTGGGTTTAGCGTTTGATTTGATGGAAGAGTTCCGCCCTTTGGTAGCAGACAGTATCATTTTGAATGCGATTAACCGCCGGATTCTGACGCCGAATGATTTTACTGTGGAACCGCTGAGTAATGTGGTGCGACTGTCGGAAACGGGACGGAAAGAGTTTCTGAAGTTGTATGAAAAGAAAAAGCAGTCTGAGTTTAAGCATCCTGTTTTGAAACGCAAGTGCACCTATCAAGAAGCTTTTGAAATTCAAGGGCGGCTGTTGGCGAAATATTTGATGGGCGAGATTGACAAATATCCACCTTTAGTTTTGTACTAGATATGCACATTCTGATTTCTTACGATATTTCGGAAGACAAGCGCCGGACAAAGATTCACAAAATGCTCAAGTCTTACGGGCAGTGGATGCAGTACAGTGTGTTTGAGTGTGCTGATTTGAGCGAGACTCAGTATGCTAAGTTGCGATCGCGCCTGAACAAAGTCATCAAACCGAACGAAGACAGTATTTTGTTTGTCCGGCTGTGCGCCTGCTGTCAGGGTAAGATCGAACGCATTGGTGGGGTAGTGCCTGCCGATCGCACAATATTTTTTGCTTAGTTTCCGTGAATGGGTAGGTGTTAAAATCGGGGTATCAAATTTTTCGGCTCAAACTCATGTCCGGCAAGAGTTTGATGCCCCCAACCTGAAAAAACGATTCACGGAAAGTCTGAAAGCTTTACAGGATAACGTTTTGGAGTGAGGAAGAAAAATTTGCTATTGACAAGACCCAGGCTGGAATGGTACTTTTGTTTTAGATTCACGGAACTGAACCTTGAAAACCAAATACAGCAAGGCTTCTGGAACGGGCGGCCGAAATAAACCTAAATCCCTATCAGGGATTGAAACTCGCAAGTAGAAACAGGGCAACGTGAACTCGCGCATTCGCCGAAATAAACCTAAATCCCTATCAGGGATTGAAACGTTTCGATCGGCTGTGGCGGGTACGAGCTTGCAAAAAGCATCAAGCCGAAATAAACCTAAATCCCTATCAGGGATTGAAACCAAGGTGGGGACGGAAACCATCCTCCGGCGAGACACTGGCCGAAATAAACCTAAATCCCTATCAGGGATTGAAACCTAAAAATTCAAACATTCCCATTTTTGCTATCAACAAGCCGAAATAAACCTAAATCCCTATCAGGGATTGAAACTTGGCAAAAAAACTTGATGCGAACTGGGGCGATCGGCCGAAATAAACCTAAATCCCTATCAGGGATTGAAACCTATATCGATCTCACCTTTCTTGAATCGAGTTTCTAAGCCGAAATAAACCTAAATCCCTATCAGGGATTGAAACTTGATAGAGGTAGGCCGTGGCGACGGGCAAACGCCGAAATAAACCTAAATCCCTATCAGGGATTGAAACAATCATAACATAAAAACCTCAAAAACTGTGAAGAACTGCCGAAATAAACCTAAATCCCTATCAGGGATTGAAACGTAACCCCAACAATGCTCGCAATCTAAACACTTGTAGAGCCGAAATAAACCTAAATCCCTATCAGGGATTGAAACCATAAGTCAGAGTAACTGTAAAGCCACCCCAACTTGCCGAAATAAACCTAAATCCCTATCAGGGATTGAAACAAGTCGGGCAAGTCTTGGCTGGCAGCGACCGAATTTTGTGCCGAAATAAACCTAAATCCCTATCAGGGATTGAAACAACCCGCCCAAGTGCATCCCCGCTAAAGCCTACGAGAGCCGAAATAAACCTAAATCCCTATCAGGGATTGAAACGTACTGGAGGTTGCTTTCCACTAATCAGAAAGCCTTCTGCCGAAATAAACCTAAATCCCTATCAGGGATTGAAACAATGATTCCCCCCTGACCAATTTGATTGCCTATTTCAAATTGAGCCGAAATAAACCTAAATCCCTATCAGGGATTGAAACATCGAGCGCAAAGAGTTTGAGCTTGCCCTAGAAGCCGAAATAAACCTAAATCCCTATCAGGGATTGAAACCTCCGAAGGCCTCTCTGAATAAATCCAATCGAGCACGCCGAAATAAACCTAAATCCCTATCAGGGATTGAAACTTCAGCAAGTAATTGTAAGTGGCGGCAACACCATCATTGCCGAAATAAACCTAAATCCCTATCAGGGATTGAAACGCGGCCTGTAATTTTCAATGTTGCTAAGGCACGTACTGCCGAAATAAACCTAAATCCCTATCAGGGATTGAAACGTATTGAACTTTTTTATACTGGTCAGGCTTTTTCAAGCCGAAATAAACCTAAATCCCTATCAGGGATTGAAACCGCTTCCGTGATAACTATCCCCAGGAGCAACGCAAGAGCCGAAATAAACCTAAATCCCTATCAGGGATTGAAACGCTCAACTTTCCGGTCGGAATTAAACTTGCCGTCTGCCGAAATAAACCTAAATCCCTATCAGGGATTGAAACTGGCAGCGCAAGCAGCGGGACGCGGCACGTATCCGCCAAGCCGAAATAAACCTAAATCCCTATCAGGGATTGAAACGCTACTACGCTTATCTCTTCGTCAGCCCCAGAAGAAAGCCGAAATAAACCTAAATCCCTATCAGGGATTGAAACAAAAAATATAGTCAATATTTGCTAACAATTTATGACAGTAAGCCGAAATAAACCTAAATCCCTATCAGGGATTGAAACTGTTGCCCATTTCCCTTGAGCTGACTTTCTGTAAGCCGAAATAAACCTAAATCCCTATCAGGGATTGAAACGTGACGCTCAATCTGAAAATCTCATCAGAATCGTGCCGAAATAAACCTAAATCCCTATCAGGGATTGAAACATTCATTTATACTTTCTTCATATTTTGCTTTATTTTTTGGAGCCGAAATAAACCTAAATCCCTATCAGGGATTGAAACAAAGATTTAAAAAAAATCAACGAAAACATTACAAGCCGAAATAAACCTAAATCCCTATCAGGGATTGAAACGAGAACCCGATGGTGCCGAGAGGTAGCAAGCTTGCCGAAATAAACCTAAATCCCTATCAGGGATTGAAACTGCGACCGCTGCGCCGGCACCGGGCTTTCACATCTACGCCGAAATAAACCTAAATCCCTATCAGGGATTGAAACATGACGAATTGCTCCAACACAAAAATCTATCTTATAGCCGAAATAAACCTAAATCCCTATCAGGGATTGAAACTTCCGCCATAAAAGCGGAAATCCGAACTGCAATAGAGAGCCGAAATAAACCTAAATCCCTATCAGGGATTGAAACCATCTTTGGGCCCGTCCGTCAGTTCTGCGGGTGAGCCGAAATAAACCTAAATCCCTATCAGGGATTGAAACCTTTTCCTGCCACTTGTGATGAGGTTTTGAATTGCCGAAATAAACCTAAATCCCTATCAGGGATTGAAACGACTGGGCGGTCGATTAAATCCCTAGTGCCGATCGCCGAAATAAACCTAAATCCCTATCAGGGATTGAAACTGCGAAAGACGGTCGGTTTATGGATAATGTTTTGCCGAAATAAACCTAAATCCCTATCAGGGATTGAAACCTAGGGGGATTTTAAGAAGGGAATCTACACACAGAGTTAAGCGAGCCGAAATAAACCTAAATCCCTATCAGGGATTGAAACTTCTTTAGCCTTGATTTTGCAGTAAGTCTCGTGAGCCGAAATAAACCTAAATCCCTATCAGGGATTGAAACTTTTTTCATCTGACAGAGTACCTTTTTAAAGGCCGAAATAAACCTAAATCCCTATCAGGGATTGAAACTGTCATTTTGGGGTTCGTCATATCTGATAAAGTGGATAATGCCGAAATAAACCTAAATCCCTATCAGGGATTGAAACGTAATAATCTCTTTGTAATTTATAAATTCTTTTCCAAGCCGAAATAAACCTAAATCCCTATCAGGGATTGAAACATAGGGATTGAATAGAGCGGGAGATGGCTCCCGCTTTGGGCCGAAATAAACCTAAATCCCTATCAGGGATTGAAACGGATAAATTGGGATGCTTCAAATATGTAACGGTTAGCCGAAATAAACCTAAATCCCTATCAGGGATTGAAACTTTCACTGTTAAAGCTGTAGAATTAATTTTGCGGCTAAAGCCGAAATAAACCTAAATCCCTATCAGGGATTGAAACTTAATTCCGGAGATTGTTTCACTTCCTGTTTTGCGCCGAAATAAACCTAAATCCCTATCAGGGATTGAAACAATTCCAAAATATCCCCGCACTTCTCGATCGCCCGTCCGCACGCCGAAATAAACCTAAATCCCTATCAGGGATTGAAACATTTCCCGCAGTTTCGATTCTATTTCCTGCTTTGCCGAAATAAACCTAATACCATTTTTCTAAAGTTATGCTAGAGTTACCTGAAAAGTAAAGGAGAATATTAAAATGTCTGGGCGTCCTC
>NZ_JAUBSX010000053.1:0-38462 GCF_036704885.1 Microcoleus sp. F4-D5
ACACTCGTAGCCTAAAGGCTACAACTGCGTTTCATCCCCGGCTTAAAAGACCGGGGTTCTCACGCGACGCGCTATAGTAAAATTCAATTTCAGCGTGGATACTTCGACAAGTTAACGTGGTTCACTCAAATGGGTATACCAATTACTTTGGAAAGTGACGGCGCAGCATAACAATTCTGTTGCAACTAAGGTGCAGAGTCTTTGCGCTTCGCTTAGATTCGATCGCCGCCCAACAGGCTTGTTTGACTAGCATTGAGAATATTATTTTCTATCGGTAAGTAGATACCGCTTTGAGCGCGTTACTACCGCCCGATTGCTCACAGATGATAGAACTTGATATTAATCGTACATTTTGTAATTTTGCCGATCGACTTGTCCAGCGCCCTTAAAGCTGTTTTAAACCTCCGGCGGCAAGTCCACGCTGTAGAGAATTTTGCCTTCAAGGTTGTGCAGCGCCACAGTCATCACCTGACTGTCGCCATTAATTTTAACCGTACCAAAGAACTGAAAACCTTTTGTAGGAGGTAGATTTTCTACTTCTGGTAGCGACAAACTTTGGAATTTAACAAGGGGACCAAAAGTATTGTCAAGCTTATTTGGTCCGTAAGTTCCAGCGTGAAGCGGCCCGGCAACAAACTCCCAAAACGGTTTAAAATCAGTAAATTGAGCTTGACCGGGATCGTAGTAGTGCGCGGCAGCATAATGCACGTCAGCGGTCAGCCAAACGACATTTTGGATATTGTTTTGCTGGATAAAGCGCAACAACTGAGCAAGTTCGAGTTCGCGTCCCAATGCAGGACCATCTCCATTGGCGAGGTTCTCAAATTTGCCGCTGTTTTTGCCATCTTCAATCACCAATCCGATCGGCATATCGCTAGCAATTACTTTCCACCTTGCCTTTGAATTCTGCAATTTGTTCTTTAACCACCTAACTTGGGCATTACCCAAAAACGCTGTTTCTTCACTTGCTGCTGTCTGACGGTTGGTAGTGTTTAGTCCTCGGTAGCTGCGCATATCCAGCATAAAAATTTCCAGGGAAGAACCGTAATTGAACGAACGGTAAATCCGTTCTGGGTCGTTGGCATCGAAGCGCATTGGCGTATACTCCATAAATGCTTGCTTGCCTCGCGCTGCCAGTAAAGAACTGCTTTTGACTTTGTAGCGGTCATCGCTAATTAGCATCTCGCCGGGATACCAGTTGTTTGTAGTTTCGTGGTCATCCCACTGAACTAGCTGAGGCACTTCGGCGTTGAAGCGCCGGAAGTTATTGTCTAGCAGGTTGTAGATGTAATTTCCGCGAAACTCTGTTAAGGTTTCAGCTACTTTTGACTTTTCTTCTGTTGTGATGTTTTTCCAGATACTACCGTCGTCAAGTTTTACCTCAGATTTAATCGGATTATCTGCATAGATGTAATCGCCAGAATGAATGAAGAAGTCTGGCTTAAGCTGCCTGATAGTTTCATAGATTTTCATGCCGCCCCATTCAGAATTGATACCCCAACCCTGTCCGGCGGTGTCTCCAGACCAGGCAAAAAAGATGTCGCGCTTGCTGTTTGGAGGTGTGCGGAAACTCCCCGTAACGGGGGCGCTGTAGATGTTTGGATCGGCTAAATTCTGGAAGCTGACTCGATAGAATATTTGCCGGTCGGCTGGTAGGTCAATCAGGTTAATACGCGCCGTGTAATCGCTAGTTTCCAACGCTGCAGGTCCGATGATGCGCTGCACGTTGCCGAAGGAGTCGGCGGTGTCATATTCGACTATCATCCTGGAGGAGCGATCGCACCGACTCCAAATCACCGCACTGTTGCCGGTAATATCACCGCTAGCAACACCGTATGGAATGCTGGGGCGCATCCGATCCGAGGTGATAATTGCCGGTGCAGAAGATTGTGCTAACCCAGATTTCGATCGCAGGTTGGCTACAACAATACCGCTACCTGCAATTGCCGAACCGAGTAGAAAATGGCGGCGGCTGAGTTGGTCTTTTTTTTTACCTTTCATGGGTACCCTCTTCTTTAAAAATACCGAGACTGTACTTTAACTAATTTGTGATGTACGCAACTATCAGCAAATTCACTCCTGTTCCTGAGACGCACCGAACTGTGAGGAGGAAAACAAATCCCACAGACAAAGGCAGGTTTTATATCAAGTTTTAGTGTACCCAAAATAAAGGTAGCAGGCGATTGATGAAAAAGCAACCATCTAGACCACCAAAGCACGATATTAACCATTTGTCTTCGCTTTTTCCTCTGCTAGTGCTTTCGCTAAACCAGCAGCTTCAAAAGAAGCATATTAACCTTGACTAGCTATTTTGTTCTGAACATCCAATGGGATTAAACCTGATTCATTCAATAATTAGGCTACCACGAAATTTAGTAGCAACAGTCGATCGGAGTGAGATAACTCTTTGAGGAGGGGTAAAATTTCGGTAAGACGCATAAGTTAAAGGTTTAATAAACTTAGGTAACATTTATTTTAGATTCTTTAGCTCTCCCTTTTACAATACTCCCAGGCGATCGGCTCAATCAGGCGGTCGATCGGACCGATCGGAGATATTGGGGTTTTGCTGCATGAGATCGCGCTTTACTAACTTTAGCCGTAAAGCGCGATCGCACTTTTGGGAAAAAAATACTGCTCCTAACCTCTTCAAGGCGATCTGTGTGTGTTCAAGCGTTTCGGAATAGAAGATTGAGGGCGCGACGAACGTAGGTTGTCCAAGATTCAGAAGGCGGTTGAAAAATCAGAGCATAGAGCATAATCCCGCTCATTGTATCGAAGATTAAATCCGAGTCTAAATCTGCCTGAATTTCCTTTCTCGCTTTTGCCCGTTCCAAGACTACTGCAAAAGCTTTTCGTCGAGGTTGTAAATATTTTGTCCAATAGATTTGAGCAAATTGAGGATTACTTGATGCACTGCTAATAATCATGGCAACGGTTTGTCGTCCGATCGGGTTGAGTGTAATTTGAGCAGCGTTTTGAATCAGAGTATCAATATCGCTTTGAAGATTACCTGTATCAGGAATCACAATTTCTTCTCGAATACTCTCGATCGCATCCGCCACAAGTTCTTCTTTTGAAGCATAGCGGCGGTAGATAGTAGTCTTACCAACTCCGGCGCGAGCAGCGATCGCATCCATACTCATTGCAGCAAACCCGACTTCTGCCAGCAATTCTAGAGCCGCTTGCAGAATTGCTTGATGAGATTGGGCGCTGCGAGGTCTTCCGGGTGGCTTTTTGTTGGTATCACTCATGAGTGCTATTATAGTTTACGATACAGTTTCGTATCGAAATATAAATTATGACTCAGCGCCCTCACTACAAAGACAAAAACAGCACCCAGACCCTTCGAGAAGGTCTAAGGGAATACTACGCGCTTAATCCCCATGTAACTCCGCCTGAGACTCAGCCGCCAGAATTCGCCAAAATACTGCTTGCTCATGATGTTGGTCATGTCATTTACGGCTGCGATACAGGTATGTACGACGAGCTAAAAATTCTGCCACTCTTTTGGTGGACGAGTGAGTGTACTTTTCAGACTTATCTAAAAATGAAAAATACACCAGCCGTAGACGTTATGTATGACGATATGATTCGAGAGAAGGGTATACTTTGGCTCTATGGAGCAGTTCTTAGGGTGCTTCCTCCACTGGTTCCAGAACTGATATCAATTTGGTTCAAAACTCGTAAACGCCAAAACCGCGTTCCTTTTCTGGAGTTTGAGCCTTTGCTCGATCGTTCTCTCCTAGACATTCGCCAAGAGTTTAGTCTGTTGCAGTTTATCAAGTGAACTATTCTTGCTTAATGCACTAGCTAGCCTTAATTTTAGAGCGAGCGCGCTTTCCTCGACAAGTCCCCCTCATTTCTTCCTTTTGCCAGATGACAACCCTTAACTCGTGAAAGCAAAATCGATAATATTTCGAGTCAGAGTATATGCCGCAATACTTCGGAAAACTCCAAACTACTGAACAGCCTTGGTCAACGATCGCCTCAGTACAATCCATAAATAAAACAGATCGCACAATCCACTTTAATTGCGGCGAGACCTCCCTAAATATCAGCATCCTCGCACCGAATTTAATCCGAGTGCGAATGTCCCCGACAGGTGAATTTAACAGCCGATCGCACTCAATAACTCTCGCTGACGAAGAGTGGGAAATTACACCATTTGAAGTGCGAGAAACTGACGAAAAAATAGAAATTGAAACCGCAGAAATATTAATTTACGTAAAGCGATTTAGCCCTGCAATCGAATGCTTTGACAAATCGGGAAAACCCTTTGCTAGCGACTGCGATCGCAGTATGGGATGGCGCGCAGGTGCAACCGCAGGCTGGAAGCGCATCGAAGCAGACGAACACTTCTACGGTTTCGGCCAACGCACCGGCTTTCTCGACAAACTCTCCGAAGTCAAGACAAACTGGACAACCGACTCCCTCGACTACAATTCCCTCACCGATGAAATGTACCAGGCGATCGCATTTTACATCGCCCTGAATCCCGATCGCGCTTACGGCTTTTTCTTCAACACGACATTTTGGAGTCAATTCGACATCGGCGCCGAACAACCGGGGGTTTTGCGGATGGAAACCAGAGGCCCGGAACTCGATTACTACATCATTTACGGCCCGGAACCCGCCCAAATTATCGCCACCTACACGCAGTTAACCGGCCGGATGCCGCTTCCGCCAAAATGGGCGCTGGGATACCACCAATGCCGCTGGAGCTACGAATCAGAGGACGTTGTGCGGGAGTTGGCGAAGGAATTTCGCGATCGGGCGATTCCCTGCGATGTCATCCACCTCGACATCGACTATATGCGCGGCTACCGCGTTTTTACCTGGAGCCCGAAGCGTTTCCCCGATCCGGCGAAACTGATCGCAGACTTGAAAGCAGCGGGTTTTAAGGTGGTTACGATTGTCGATCCCGGTGTCAAGTACGAACCGGAAGCAGATTATGAAATATTCGATCGCGGTGTGGAGAATGACTATTTCGTTCGCACCGCAGAGGGAAAGCTATTCCACGGTTACGTTTGGCCGGACAAAGCGGTGTTTCCCGACTTCCTGCGGCCGGAGGTGCGGCAGTGGTGGGGCGAATTGCACAAAACTCTGACAGATATTGGGATTGCGGGGATTTGGAACGACATGAACGAACCTGCGATCGCAGAACGGCCTTTTGGCGACGGCGGCGAACACATCAGCTTTCCCCTGGATGCACCGCAAGGCCCGGAATCCGATCGCGCTACCCACGCGGAAACCCACAATTTGTATGGGTTGATGATGGCGAAAGCTTGTTCGGAAGGATTGCAAAAAGTGCGATCTGGCGATCGATCTTTTGTGCTGACGCGATCGGGTTTTGCGGGCGTTCAGCGTTACTCCTCGGTGTGGATGGGCGACAATCAATCGCAGTGGGAACACTTAGAAATGTCGCTACCAATGCTTTGCAATATGGGGCTTTCCGGCGTGGCGTTTGTCGGTTGCGACATCGGCGGTTTTGCGGGGAATGCAACGGCTGAACTGTTCGCGCGGTGGATGCAGGTGGGGATGCTGTATCCCTTGATGCGCGGTCATTCGGCGATGAGTACGGCGCAGCACGAACCGTGGGTTTTTGGCGATCGCACTGAGAAGATTTGCCGCGAATACATCAATTTGCGCTATCAGTTGTTGCCTTATATTTACACGTTGTTTTGGGAAGCTGCGACGGCGGGAACGCCGATTTTGCGACCGCTACTGTATCACTTTCCGCGCGATCGGGCAACTTATCACCTTTACGATCAAGTATTGCTCGGCCCGTCGCTGATGGCTGCACCTGTTTACCGCCCGGGAGTTGAACACCGCGCCGTGTATTTGCCGGAGGGTACTTGGTACGATTGGTGGACGGGTGAATGCTATCAGGGCCCGACGCACATTTTAGCTTATGCACCTTTGGAAAGAATGCCGCTGTATGCGCGGGGTGGGGGCATAATTGCGATCGCGCCCGTGAGGCAATTTGTCAGCGAAGAACCGCTTGATTCATTGAAAATGCGAATTTGGCCCGGAAGCGGTGAATGGACGCTTTATGAGGACGACGGACACAGTTTTGAGCATGAAAAAGGTGTCTGGGCTACGACTAATTATAAGGTGTATTTGGAAGGGGAAAAAATCATCGTTGAAATTGCCGCGCGCGAGGGTCAATTTTTGATATCAGAACGCGAAGTTATTGTGGAAGTTGTTGGCGTTGGCGAACAGCGATTTACAGATGACGGTACGGTGCGGCGTTTGACATTTGGATAGTTTTGGCATAAAGCGGTTTATGCTATGGTGGGATTCATTCAGGGCGATCGCTCGATCTGGTAGAGTTTGAGATGGAAAGGGCGATCGTATTTCTCGATCGAGCGATCGCCTGTGATTCCATTGTGGCTAGATAAAATTCATTTCAAGAATAGCCAAGATATTAGCAGACTAGAGCAATCCCAAAAAACATCTAACAAATTTGCCAAAGGTGTGGGATAAATTGTAAGGTAAAGGTTTTGAGGGTATAAGGAAGTCGCATGGCGAGGCAAAAGAAACCTGACCAAAGAGCGATCGCGCAATACAAGCACGAAAACCAACAAAGGGTAAATAACCCACCCGTCGGACTGGTTACGCCAGACACCGATCCAGATGGGGATAGCAAACAATATGCCTACGATCCTCATCTTGCCCCTCAGTTAGATTGGGCTGGGAAAGCAGAACATACTAGCTTTGAAGTCCCTACAGTCTCGCTGCACGTTCACGAACGCATCGATCCGCGCAGCATTATTGAAGCAGTACGGAAGCAAAATCAAAGTCCGGGTGTGCAGTTATCTATGTTTGAAACAGCAGAAGAAAATCCGCCCATTCGACAGGCGATCGAGTTTTACAAGCACAAGCATAATTGGAGTAACCGCTTAGTTGCTGGAGACTCGCTGTTAGTGATGAATTCCCTATTAGAAAAAGAGGGAATGGCAGGACAAGTACAGATGATTTATTTCGATCCGCCCTATGGGATTAAATATGGTTCAAATTTTCAGCCGTTTGTGAATAAGCGGGATGTGAAAGATGGGAAAGATGAGGATTTGACTCAAGAACCAGAAACGATTAAAGCGTTTCGGGATACTTGGGAATTAGGTATTCATTCTTATTTGACTTATTTAAGAGATAGATTGTTATTGGCGAGAGAGTTGTTATCTGAAAGTGGTAGTATTCTTGTGCAAATTTCGGATGAGAATGTGCATCATGTTACAGAGTTAATGGATGAAATTATGGGGCATAAAAACCGGATATCTTTAATTAGTTTTTTAAGGGGAGGTGCTAATACAAATACTATAGGACTACCATCAGTTAATGACTTTTTATTGTGGTATGCCAAAGATTATAATCAGGTCAAGATTAATCCCTTGCTTATTAATGATGGGGGATGGGCATCGAGATCGCAAGATTTATGGGTAGAAAAAGAAGGAGAAAAAAACCGCATAACTAGCCTTCGTGAAGCCCCAAAAAAATCATTGATTTTTACACATAGAGCTTTAGAATCTGCTCGAAGCACTGGTAGTGAGTTAAATAAATTTCCAATTAAGTTTGAAGGAAAAGAGTTTAAGCCAAAACGGGGTTGGTCAACGACACCTGATGGAATTAATAGATTAGCACAAGCGAATCGGTTATTGACATTAGGCAATAGCTTAAGATTTATTGTTTATTTATCAGATTTCCCCTTTTCCACACTGACTAATAACTGGACAGATACAATTGAAAGTGGATTTGCTTCTCACAAAATATATGCTGTACAAACAGCAACTAAAGTCATTCAACGCTGTATTTTAATGACCACCGACCCAGGCGATTTAGTTCTCGACATCACCTGCGGTAGCGGCACAACTGCCTACGTTGCCGAACAGTGGGGACGCAGATGGATAACCTGCGATACCTCGCGGGTAGCAATAACACTAGCAAGACAGCGCTTGATGACCGCCAGCTTTGACTATTACCAGTTAGCAAAACCACAAGAAGGCGTAGGCGGTGGTTTCAAATACAAAACCGTCCCTCACATCACCCTTAAATCTATTGCCAATAACCCAGAAATTCGGGAAGGCATGAACCGCATAGAAATCGAACAAGCTATTAATAAATATGCCGACCAAGAAACTCTCTACGACCAACCCTTGATAGATAAATCCAGAGTCAGAGTTACAGGCCCATTTACAGTCGAGGCAGTCCCCGCCCCCATAGTCAAACCAATTGATGATGTTATAAATCCACCCGTTGCTGACCAATCAATTGCTCGTTCTGGTGAGACTCTGCGGCAATCAGAATGGCGTGATGAAATGCTAAAAACAGGAATTCGCGGTAAAAACGGGCAATACATCCTGTTTTCGCGAGTCGAAGCTTTACCCGGTACTCGCTGGCTTCATGCCGATGCCGAAACTAAACCTAACGATTTGGGAGCCAATACCGTCAAAGAATCTGGCGGCACTTATGATAAACCGATGCGAGTTGTGATTTCTTTCGGCTCAGAACACGCTCCCCTAGAACAACGCCACGTTAACCAAGCTATTGAAGAAGCATACAATTTAGTACCCAAGCCTAAATTAATTATCTTTGCCGCCTTCCAGTTTGACCCTGAAGCTGCCAAAGACATCGACGAAACCAACTGGCCCGGTGTCACGCTTCTGAAAGTACAAATGAACATGGATATGCAGACAGAAGACCTTAAGAAAAAACGCGCTAGTAACGATAGCTTCTGGCTGATGGGTCAACCAGATGTCGCCCTCCGCCGCATCAACAGAGGAGAAGATGCAGGTAAGTGGGAAGTAGAAGTTCACGGTTTCGATTATTACAACACCAAGACTGGAAAGATCGAGTCTGGCAGCGTTGAAAAAATTGCCGTATGGATGTTAGATATCGATTATGATGGCAGAAGCGTTTTCCCGCGTCAGGTTTTCTTCCCGATGGCAGGAGAAAAAGATGCTTGGTCGCGTCTAGCCCGCAATCTCAAAGCCGAAATTGACGAGGATTTAATTGAGTCTTATCAGGGTACTGTTTCGTTACCTTTTGAAATTGGAGAACATCAGCGCGTTGCTGTTAAGATTGTGGACGATAGAGGAATTGAGAGTTTGAAGATTATTCGGTTAACGCCATAATTGCAAATTCAAAGAAACCGGGTTTCTAGCGTCCGCAGATTGTTATCATATTAAAATGATATTAGAGGATTGGAGACTTTACCATGATTCAAGCAATATCCAAGTTAATGACTTTTGATGAGTTTCTGGAATGGAAACCAGAAAACGGACGCTACGAACTACATAACGGAGTTATTGTTGAAATGCCAAATCCAACTGGTAAACATTCAGCCAGCGCCGGTTTTCAGGCGTTCGAGTTTGGTTTAGAAATCAGGCGACTACAACTTCCTTACTTTATTCCCAAGGAATGTACAATTAAATTTAGCGATAACTCGGGCTACGATCCAGACGTAATTGTATTAGATAAACAAGCCGTAGCAGCCAATGAGTCTCGATGGGAAAGAGAATCAGTTATTACTCAGGGAGATTCCGTAAAATTAGTGGTTGAAGTGGTCAGCACAAATTGGCGTGATGATTATGCACACAAAATGATCGATTATGAAGCATTAGGCATTCCTGAATATTGGATTGTAGATTATTTGGGTTTAGGTGGTAGCCGTTATATTGGTTCTCCGAAACAGCCTACTTTATCGGTTTATCAGTTAGTTGATGGTGAGTATCAAATTAAGCTGTTTCGGGGAGATAAAAGGGTTGAATCAGCGGTATTCCCAGAATTGAATTTGACCGCAAAGCAAATTTTTAATTGTGGGTAAGTGTTCAGACCGTCAATCTTATTATACTAAAAAGCGTTTTACTATAATAAGATTCCGCTCCAGCCGTCTTATTTCACTGGAATAACATAAGATAACAAGACCTCAACCTTTGTCCCTCCGTCACCCAATTATGCGATCTGGTCGATACGTCCAACAAATTGAAGGATACAGCGCCTTCATTCCAGCGCCACTCCCCCCAAAACCGCCCATCAAAATGGACGCAGAGTTAAATCGCTTGCTCTCCAATGCCGATCGCGCTTTGGGAAGACTAGACGGTGCTACCTCTATTTTGCCAAACCCTGACCTATTCGTAGCGATGTACGTCCGTCAGGAAGCCGTTCTTAGTTCGCAAATTGAAGGAACGCAAAGCACCCTAGAGGACGTACTTCAATATGAAATTGATGTCAAAGGTCAAGAACGCTTTAAAGATGTGCAGGAGGTTGTTAACTACGTTAACGCCATGAACTACGGTTTAAAGCGGCTTCAAGAATTTCCACTTTGTCTGCGCTTGCTGCGAGAAATTCATACAGAATTACTCAAAGACGTGCGAGGAAGCGATCGCACACCGGGAGAATTTCGGAAAAGTCAAAATTGGATTGGCCCTCAAGGTTGTAACCTGGCTACTGCTGCTTTTGTACCTCCAACAGTGGCAGAAATGCACAAAACCCTCGATAATCTAGAAAAATTTTTGCACGATACCAATTCTTTACCTGTACTGATTCATTGCGGATTAGCTCACGCTCAATTTGAAACAATACACCCATTTTTAGATGGAAATGGACGGATTGGACGATTGCTCATTACTTTTTTGCTTTGTCAGCAAGGAATCCTGCAAAAGCCTTTACTATACCTCAGTCATTATCTAAAATTTCACAGAATAGAATATTACGATCGCCTGATGGCAATTCGCACTCATGGTGATTGGGAAGGATGGTTAAAGTTTTTTCTTCAAGGTATTTTTGAAGTCAGTCAGTCAGCAACAACAACAGCCCGTTCTATTCTGGAAATGCGCGAAAAACACCGCGAAATTATTGGGCAGCAAATTTCCAGTAGCACTTATGGATTGCGCTTGCTAGATATACTTTTCCAGCACCCGATCGTGAATATTCGTTTAGTAGAAAACGAATTGCAATGTAGTTACGCAACAGCTCGGAAAATAGTCGATAAATTTGTAGAAATTGCTTTGGTTCAAGAAGTCACAGGTTGGCAACGCAACAGACTTTATCGTTACAAACCCTATCTGGATCTTTTTGAAAGCAGCTACTCACTAATCAATCCAGAAAAATCTGATTCTCTACCATCAACTCAAAGTTAATCTTTTTTTAATACAGCAAATTATATGTCATCAAAAACTAACATCGATCAACTTATTATCAATTCTCCCTACGAAGAACCGCAAGAATATTGGCACTACGATCGCACTTCTCGCCTATTTAGCCGAGCAGAAGGGAGAAGACCCGCAGGCTATATCATTGCTTCCGAAAGCTCCAAAACCTTCGACGATCCAGGCAAATTTGTCGAAATTCCTCTAGTTAACCAAATCCGTCCCCGCGTCAAAGCTTGGTGCAATGAGGGATACCCCGGAGTTACAGGCGTTACCAAGCGTCTGCTAGAACACTGGCACAACTCCGAAGAACGCGACTTTCCCTTCTTTTTCTGTCAGTTAGAAGCCATAGAAACCCTAATCTGGCTCACGGAATCCCGCGCGTCTGAAAAAGTTGGTATCGACATTCCTTCCGATGGGGGAAACTTCAAACGCCTGTGTTCCAAAATGGCAACAGGTTCCGGCAAAACAATCGTCATGGCGATGTTAATTGCATGGCAAATTCTGAATAAAGTTACCTATCCCCAAGACTCCAGCTTTTCCAAAGCTATTTTTGTCATAGCCCCCGGACTTACAGTTAAGAATCGTCTGCAAGTTCTGCTTCCCTCTGCTGAAAATAGCTACTACGAAATTTTCAATATTGTTCCTCTCGGCTTATTCGATCAACTTCGTCAAGGCAAAGTTTTAATCCGTAACTGGCACACCCTTAATTGGGAAACTGAGGAACAAATTAAAAAGAAAAAAGGAGTTGATAAACGTGGGGCAAAAAGTAATGAAGCCTACGCCCGAGAGGTTTTAGGTGAACTTGCCAACTCCAGCAACATAGTTGTCATCAACGACGAAGCACACCACGCATGGCGCATTCCTGCTGAATCCAAAGTTAAAGGTATCAGCAAAGAAGACTTAGATGAGGCAACTAAGTGGGTGGGTGGGTGCGATCGCATCCACCAAGCTAGAAAAATCCTCACCTGCTTTGACTTCTCCGCCACACCCTTCGCCCCGTCTGGTAAAAAGAGTTCAGAAGAAGCTTTATTTGGCTGGATTGTCAGTGATTTTGGCTTAAATGATGCGATCGAATCTGGCTTAGTCAAGACTCCCCGCGTTGTGATTCGCGACGATGCAAGACTCAACGTGCAAGATTTCAAATCCCGTCTTTACCATCTTTATCGAGATCCAGAAGTTTACGATGATGTAAATCGTAAAGCCAAGCCTAATGAATCGCTTCCTGATTTGCTCAACAACGGCTACCTCTTACTCGGAAAAGATTGGCTGGAAACTGCTAAAGCATGGAAAGAATCTGAGCATAAAGTTCCACCAGCAATGATTTCGATCGCCAACCGTACCGAAACTGCTGCCCGAATCAAATATGCCTTTGACCATAACAAAATTCAGGTCGAAGAACTCTGCATTCCAGAATACACATTACACATAGATTCTAACGTTCTGAAAATGGCAGAATCCCAAGAGGAAAGCACTGAGATACAAGACACAAACCCAGAAACTGCCGAAGATGATAACTCTGATGATGAGCCTATTCGCAAACTTTCTAAGAAAGAACAGGCAGAACTTTTACGGCAAATGGTGGATACGGTTGGTCAAGTTGGAAAGCCTGGGGAACAGATTCAAAATGTCATCTCAGTTGGGATGCTGTCTGAAGGCTGGGACGCTAAAACTGTAACGCATATTATGGGGATTCGCGCATTCACCAGCCAGCTTTTGTGTGAACAAGTGGTAGGTAGAGGTTTACGGAGAACTACTTACGACATCAACCCAGAAACAAAGCTACTTGAAGCCGAATATGTTAATATTTTTGGTGTTCCTTTTACCTTTCTTCCCCACGAATCCGATGAAGGAACGCCGCCTCCGCCCCCTACTCCTAAAACTGAAATTAAACCCGATCCTGAAAAGCAGCAGTTTGAAATAAGCTTTCCAAATATCGTTCGCATTGATTACATTTATAAACCTGAACTAAAACTAAATATGTCTCAAGTGGAGACTTTACAGTTAGATGCCTATGACAATAGCACACTAGCAGAACTCGCTCCTATTGTGGATGGCAAACCGGATGTGACTAAAATTAAGGCGATCGACCTAGAAGATTTAGGTCGAAAACAGCGACTGCAAAAAATCACTTTTGAGGTTGCTAGAGATATTTTTGACCAGATGAAACCGGCTTGGAAAGGCAATCGAGAATACTTACTGGCAAAACTGATTCGATTAGTAGAAGAATTTATACACTCAGATTTTCTCCAAATTACTCCCCCATTGTTCAATCGAGACGAAATTCGACGGCGTATCCTGATCACTCTTAATCTGAGAAAAGTCGTTGAACACATCTGGAAAGCTATTTATTTAGAAAATACAGAAAGAATTGAACCAGTTTTTGATCCAGTTCATCCAATCCGATCTACAGGTGATATGCGTTCCTGGTACACAGGTAAACCTTGTGAGCACACTCGTAAATCTCACATCAACTGCTGCGTCTTTGACAGTACATGGGAAGCCAGCGAAGCCTACGAACTCGATCGAGAAAGAAACGATCGTATTGTAGATGCTTGGGTGAAAAACGATCACCTTGGATTTGAGATTCTCTATATTTTTGGCGGAGTTGTTCGGAAATATCGCCCCGACTTTATAGTTCGTCTGAAAAATGGCAATTTTTTGATTCTAGAAACTAAAGGGCAACCAACTCGTCAAGATGAGGCTAAATGGGGATTTCTCGATCAGTGGATTAAAGCTGTTAACCAGCATGGTGGTTTTGGTCATTGGCAACGTGCAGTCTCAACACATCCATCTGACGTTAGGCTAATCTTGGAGGAAGCTGCATTTCAGTTGAGATAAAGTTACTATAATATACCGTCCGGGGATGAGTAGACCCGACACCTACCCACAAATAATGCAACCCATCCAAATTACCACATTCCAATCTCTGTGGCGCAGCCTCGGCCTGATAATCAAAGCCGCACCAATTGAACTCCGCCATTTAATAATACTCAACATTATCAGCGGTGCTGCCCCATCTGCCGTGCTATTTTTAGATAAATTAATTATCGATGAAGTATCTCGGTTGCTGTCGCAAACCCAAACAGCACAGCCCCTTGCTTTGATGCTTTCCCGGCCAATATTGCTGTGGAGTATTGCCGGAGTCTTAAGTCTTAGGTTAGTCGGCGATGCCCTAGACACAATGAGCTCTTTTGCAGCTACATCTTTGCGCGATCGCGTTCAAGGCTTTGTCGAAGGAAAAGTCCTGGAAAAAGTCGCCAATTTCGACGATATTGCCCTGTTTGAAAACCCCGAACTATTAAATATTGTAGAACTAGCAAAAACCGGAGTATTCAAAATACAGCAACTAGCATTTACCATCAGCATGACCATCACGGGAATTTTTATATTTATTCCATCGATAGGCCTTGCTGCTGCAATAGCTTGGTGGGTGCCAGTGGTGATGTTGATTTCATCCTGTCCCTCAATTTACATCCAAAGAAAATATAGCAAAATCATCTGGAGAGTTCAAAGAAAACAAGCTAAAATTAGCCGCGAGATGAACTTATCCGCTAGAGTCTTGACGGGCGAAGAATATGCTAAAGAATTGCGTTTGTTTGGCTTGCAGGAACTTTGGCTCAAACGCTGGCAGGGTCAATTTTTGCAATTTTTTAGCGAGATGCAGCAAATCCGAAAAAAAGGAGCAATTGTTTTACTTTTGTGGTCAGTGTTTAGTAGAATAGGAGTAGCTTTGCCATTTGTTTATGTGGTAATGGGAGCTTTGGGTGGTCGCTATACTTTGGGAGATTTGGCGCTGTATTCGGGTTTGATTGTTCAGGTGGAGCAAAGTTTGCAATTACTTATAGGCAATTATGCTAATTTGTACGATATTTCCTTGGGCGTTAGTCCTATTTTTCAACTTTTGGAACTCAAGCCAGAATTGCAGTCTCCGCTTGGAGATGTGGCGTCTCGCCTGCCTAGTTTACCAGAAGACGGGCAAGATGCCCGTGCCACAAATCAATTACAAGATCGCGGGCAAGATTCCCGCCCCACAAAAGATAAAATTGGTATCGAGATTAAGCATTTATCTTTCTGCTATCCCGGTAGCAATAAAAGCACGGTTGAGGATATCAACTTAACCATTAATCCGGGTGAAATGCTAGTGCTTGTTGGTGAAAATGGCACGGGTAAAACAACTCTTGGCAAACTCCTCGGCCGCCTGTACGACCCGACAAGCGGTACGATCGCCTGGAACGGCAAAGATTTGCGATCGTACTCTCTAGCATACGTGCGATCGCGCATCGCCGTCGTCATGCAAGATTACGCCCGTTTCCCCTCCACAGTCCGCGAAAACGTCGGTTTCGGCGACTTGCTTTCACTGTCAGATGACACCGCAATTAACGAAGCTATTTCCGAAGCAGGAATTAGCGCCAAAGTCAATAGTTTAGAGCAAGGTTTAGAAACACCCCTAGGGAAACAATTAGAAGACGGCATAGACTTATCGGGGGGACAGTGGCAAAGAATTGCGATCGCCCGCGCCTTAATGCGGCTTTCTACAGCCGAAGTGCTCATTTTTGACGAACCGACCGCCGCCCTAGACCCCAAGACAGAACACGAAATTTACAGCATCTTCCGCCAAATAGCCGCCGGGAAAACAACCATAGTCATCAGTCACAGATTGGGATTAGCAAAAATAGCCGATCGCATCGCCGTGATGGAAAACGGTAAAATAGCAGAAATAGGAACTCACGACGAATTGATAGCATCAAACGGAATTTACTGCTCAATGTTCACCCGTCAAGCTAGCAGCTATATTTAAACAGTTGACAGTTGACATACGATGTTAGCCTGATGAGTACCAGAAACAGGTTTTTGAAAGTATGGCTAAGCGTTCCAGTATTCTTTAAGTATATTTACAAACCGACGAAGTGATTTAGCTGTCCTAGGACAAACATACTTGTAGCTCGAAGTATCATAGTGCTCTCCACCCGGAGCAACTATAGATTCAATAAGCTCAGCCAACTCATTAACGGTGTGTTCTTGTCCTTTTTCGACAGTAAATGACAGGTAACTGCCATCATTACGAAATTCTGTTTGATGGCTTGCAATCCAGTCTGTCACGCCTTGATTAATTGGAATATTCCCAGATAAAACAACTCTAACTTTACCTTCTGAAATCACATCTGCAAATATCTCACAAAAATATGAATATAATCCCTGCGAACCAAAATCTTGGGTAGGAGAGCGATCGTCGATAATAAAACGCTCACCCTTGTCAAAATTTTTAATTCGTTTGTCACGAAATCCACCGTATTCATCGAAAAGCTTGCGTTTTAGCACGTTTAATGTCTCCATACTAATGGAACTACTTAAACATTATAACTTAAAAATACCGCAATTTTCTCATCTATGCCAACTCATTCTTACCCCATGTTGGGTTCTCCTTTTCTCGATCGAGTTCGGCAAGCATCCACCTCGAACACATGAGCAGTCACACTGAAAGAGCTACCTCAATTACATACTAAACTAAATTTACTTTTCGATCGCGCATTAAATCCCACATTTAGAGTTAAATAAACATAATTCCCGTAGGGGCGGGTTCATCAACCATCTCTAACTCTCACCAACAATCTATATAAACCCCCCCGCACCCAATGACGAATTCACGTGAAGCGCAGCTATCCCGTAGGGAATCGCATTTCTGTCGCTGCGTGGCGAGAAACCGGGTTTCTGCGACAATTTGCGGCCTCGCACGAGAAATATCGGAAGAAACCCGGTTTCTGAGCGTGCGATCTTTTTGAGAAAATTGTCAGAAAGTGCGAGTTATAATAAGACCAACCTAGTTGGCGATAATATCAACGATGGAAACTATAACTCTCAACCTACCTGCCGCCGTCGGTTTAACCGACGAACAATTTTATCAATTGTCCATCGCTAATGAAGAGTGGCGATTAGAACAAACCCCCGAAGGAGAACTAATTATTATGCCTCCAACAGGCGGCGAAAGCGGCATCAGAAATTCCGATCTCAACCTACGAGTCGGCTTGTGGAATGAACGGACTCAATTAGGAAAAGTCTTTGACTCTTCCACCGTCTTTCAATTACCCAACGGTGCGAAGCGTTCTCCCGATGTTTCTTGGGTACTCCGAGAACGTTGGGAAGCATTATCCGCAGAAGATAAGCGCAAATTTCCTCCCCTGTGCCCGGACTTTGTAATAGAATTGCGATCGCAAACTGATTCCCTAGAAACCTTGCGGGCTAAAATGCGGTATTATCGAACTAACGGCTGTCGCTTAGGTTGGCTAATTGACCCCCAAACGCCTTTAGTAGAAATCTATCGGTTGTCTGAAGATGTAGCAGAAGTGATTAATTTCTCTTTTGACCAACCGCCTACACTTTCGGGTGAAGATGTACTCCCCGGATTTCTCCTCGATCTTACACCTATTCTCAATCCTTGAATCTAGATCCAGAACTGTTGCCCAAGTGGCGAGAAACCGGGTTTCTGGGACAATTTGAGTTGAGTACGAGAAATAAGGGAAGAAACCCGGTTTCTGAGATGAGCCTCCATCCACACAAATGATGAGCAATTATCTCCCCGTCAGCGTATCCGCATAAGGATCGGGCAAAGCTTGCTGCACCTCCAAAAGCGGCAAAGGATCTCCAGTCAATGGGTTACTATTCAAATTTTTTTTTAGCCCATCACCCCGGCGATCTCGCTCTTGCAACTTCAGCAATTCCTCTTGATAAACCGCAACAATTCGCGATAAACTCACCACCAAATCATCCCAATTCTCATCTCCTACCAACTTCTCAGAAATTCCCTCAAATAACTCTCCCGCTTGCCTTTTTTGAACATAAGCTTTCAAAAGCTTTCCCGACTTTTGCAAAACGGCCTGATAAATATCCCCATCAGACCACCACAGCCCCTGTTGACTCAGCAGCCAAGTCAAAATATACTCGCGAGCGTGTTGCTCTTTCACCCAAGCCGCGAGATACTGCAAATCTTCCATAGTTACAACAGTCTCCTCAATTTTCCTTAAAATGTCCGCTTGTTTGTATCTACCGTTACTGCGATCGACATAATACCTGCCTTATCATCACCCGCCCGCGTCATTAATACCCCTTAAATCTTAAAAAAACCCTACTGATTTACCAAACAGCAATTCTGAGAATATAAAAATAAACCTAAACCTCCTAGGTCTATTGTCCAATACTTTCTGTCCACCGGAAAGCGCTACACCCCGCCTCGCTTTCCTCTCTCGCAAACCTATCATCAAGCGGGAACAACCAGCGGGTTATTAGCATGACAAAGCAAAATTTTGGTTTAATCGGTCTAGCAGTGATGGGCGAAAACCTAGCGCTCAACGTCGAAAGCAGAGGCTTCTCCGTGGCTGTGTACAACCGGACAGCAGCCAAAACCGACGACTTCATGGCCCTGCGCGCCCCCGGCAAGAACATTGTAGGCACCAAGACTCTGACAGAATTCGTCAATGCCCTAGAAACCCCGCGCCGAATCTTAGTCATGGTGCAAGCTGGGAAACCCGTAGATGCAGTCATCGACCAGCTCAAACCCATGCTGTCACCGGGCGACATGATTATTGACGGCGGCAACTCGCTATACGACGACACCGAACGCCGCACCAAAGATTTAGAATCGATCGGACTGGGATTTGTCGGCATGGGCATCAGCGGCGGCGAAGAAGGCGCCCTCAACGGTGCTAGTTTGATGCCCGGCGGCACCCGCACTGCTTACGGCCTACTAGAGCCCATTCTCACCAAAATTGCCGCTCAAGTAGATGACGGCCCCTGCGTCACATTCATCGGCCCCGGTGGCGCCGGTCACTACGTGAAGATGGTTCACAACGGCATTGAGTACGGGGATATGCAGCTCATTGCTGAAGCCTACGATTTGCTAAAAAACGTTGGTGGATTGAACGCGCAGCAGTTGCACGAAGTTTTTGCCGAATGGAATACCACAGACGAACTCAACTCGTTTTTGATTGAAATTACGGCTAACATTTTCAAATACATTGACCCGGAAACTAAACAACCCTTAGTTGAGGTAATTATGGACGCAGCCGGTCAGAAAGGCACCGGCCGCTGGACTGTAATGAGTGCTTTGGAATTGGGCGTGAGCATTCCGACAATTATTGCTGCTGTGAATGCGAGAATCATGTCTTCTTACAAAGACGAGCGCGTTAAAGCTTCCCAACAACTGACCGGGCCTAGCGGCAAGTACGAAGGCGATACTAAAGAGTTTGTGAACAAAGTCCGGGATGCGCTTTACTGCTCGAAGATTTGCTCCTACGCGCAAGGTATGGCACTTTTGAGCGCGGCCTCGAAGTCGTACAACTATGACTTAAGTTTGAGCGAAATTTCCCGAATTTGGAAGGGTGGCTGTATCATTCGGGCTGGATTTTTGGACAAGATTAAAAAAGCTTTCAAGGACGATCCCGCGTTGCCGAATTTGCTGTTAGCGCCGGAGTTCAAACAGAGCATTCTCGATCGCCAATCGGCTTGGCGGGACGTGTTAGCTACTGCTTGCCAACTAGGAATTGCAGTACCAGCCTTTAGCGCGTCGCTGGACTATTTCGACAGCTATCGGCGCGATCGATTGCCGCAAAACCTCACGCAAGCTCAGCGTGATTATTTCGGGGCTCACACCTACGAACGCACCGACCAACCGCGCGGCGAATTCTTCCACTCGGAGTGGACGCAGACTGCTAAAGAATCGCTGCAAACCGGTACTACCGATTAATTAATTTTTGTAGGGTGCGTTTCGGCGCACCTTACAAATAGATTAATGATATTACTACAAACCGCTGTTATTCCTGAACCCATACGGATACTGAACCCCCTTGACAGCGAAACTCGCCCCAACCCCACTCGTTAGTAGAAACAGGTTCCTGAATATGCCCTGTTAAATCCACAAACTTAGCATGAGGTTTACCAACTTCCATCCACTTGAAACCCTCCGGACCGTCACTCATAATTACTGCCATTGCCTGTGGATGTTTCCGATTGCCCAATCTCGTCCAGCCAATTGTATTCCAATGATCGAAATAGTCATATTGAGGGCCGTAGGCGAAGTGTTTGCGAGCATGGAGAAACTTGTCAATTAGCGATCGATAAGAGGGCAAAACAATCTTATACCGATTGCCATCGCGCCCCCAATCTTCATATTCTGCACCGTAATAATCGCCGTAGAAAACGCAGGGATAACCTTCTCTTCGCAATAGAATAATCGCATAAGCAAGAGGTTTAAACCAGGGTTCTACCACAGATTCAAGTGCTTGCAGCGGTTGGGAGTCGTGGTTTTCGACAAAGGTTACTGCATGAGTCGGTTGCTGCTGCATCATTGTACCGTCTAAGATGCGCCGCATATCGTAGTTACCGCCCTGTTGGCTGGCGTAATGAAAGTTGTAATGCAGCGGCACATCAAAAACTGACATTTTGCCCTTAACTGAACCGACATACCAGTGCAGGATATCGATATTTGGTGCCCAATACTCACCGACAACAAACAAATCTTTGCCAACATATCGTTCCAATTCATCCAACCATTCCGGAAAAAACCAAGACGATATGTGCTTGATTGCATCTATACGGAAACCGTCGGCACCTGTTGTGTCGAGATACCACTTACCCCAGCGTGTAATTTCATCTCTTACCCATCGATCCTGGAAATCCAGATCGCACCCCATTAAATATGCAAAATTGCCATTTTCTAGGGCAACATAGTCATCAAAAATTCTCCCTTCTACCAAATAGACTGTACCGCGTTCGTCTGGATTGTATTCGTTGTAGTCTACTGCGTCAAAATGCCACCAGTGCCATTCAAATTGAGAATATTTACCTTTGCGTCCGGGAAAGTTAAAATGGGTGTAGCTTTTGATTTCTTGCAACCAACCTTTGGGATTTAGCCGATTGTGGTAAGGATAAGGAGTTGCCTTAAATATCTCTGCTGCATCTGCACCCATTTTGTGGTTGATAACTACATCGGCATAGATTTGGATCTGAGATTGGTGCAGGGCTGCGATCGCATCCAAGTATTGCTGCTTAGTACCGTATTTGGTCCGAATTGAACCTTTTTGGTCGAATTCTCCCAAATCAAATAAGTCGTACACCCCATATCCAACGTCACTTTTCCCGCCCATTCCTTTGTAAGCAGGGGGCAGCCACAGTGCCGTAAAACCCGCATTTGCTAATTGTTTAGCTTGGTTTTTCACCTCATCCCACAGGGTTCCTCGATCGTCCATGTACCAGTGGAAATATTGCATCATCGTGCCGTTGATATCTGCCATTTTTCACCCTTGCCTCGAGATGATACTGAAAATTTAAGGCGATCTTAGGTTACAGCATTGCCAATTGTCACTGTATCCGCATTAATTTTTTCCAAAACTCCGGTTTGGGTGTGATAAAAGTTTTGTTGCAGTTCTAAAATCTAAAATCCATTGACGTTTGTTTCCGAGATAGCTTTTAATATATTCGTCATTAAATAGCGATCGCCTCACCCTTTGAACGATACTTGAACTTGAGTGGATACAAAAAGCCCAAGTCCAAGTTATTCAAGTTAAAAGCAAACTGTGCCAGGAATCAAAACAATTTAAGCAGCACTCGATCCCCACGTATCAACCGTTTGTTGCAACCCCTCCCGGTAGCTGGGATAGCGCGGACTCCACCCAAACTGCTTGCGGAATGAGTCGCCCCCAACGGTAGTAGAAAGCTTTAACAAATCCACTTGTTGAGGGGTGACAACTAACACGAGTGCCAGCGGCGTCAGCCACATTGGGATGTGCGCGGGGCGTTTTCTGCCCAGCGTGAAGGCAAATCGATCGATAAAATCAGCAAAAGACACCGGCACACCATCCACAATATTAAAAATTTCACCTTGCGGTTGCTGTTGGGCTACCTGTACCAAGGCACTGGCAGCATCCTCAAAATGCAGCCAGTTTCCCAGATTGCTGTCAGGCCCGGCAAAATAGGGACGACCGAGTTTGAACGATTTGATGTAAAGTTTCAAGTCTTCTGATTGCGGCCCGTAGAGGTATCCCAGCCGCAATACACAAGCCGGAATCTGACTGTTTGTGACCTGGTTTTCGGTGGCGATCGCCATTTTGAAAATTGGGTCATCACCAGGTATACTCAGCGGTGTCCTTTCTGTCGCATCCCTCGTGTTGCCATACAGAAAAGTGTAGCTGGTGTGAATTAGCAACTTAATATTTGTGTCTTTTACCGCTGCCAGCAATGCAGCAGTCGTTGCCGAAAGAGTTTTATCAAATCCTTTCCAATCTTGCCCATCGCTTAGCAGCGTATTTGCCTTTTGGGGAGTCAGGTTTACAACCACATCTGCATTAGCAGCCAGAATCGCCTCCCTGAGTTCAACAGGATTGGATGGATCGGTTTCTACCGCGATTCCGCCGTGGGAACGCACGGTTGCTGCACCATCTTTGTCCTGTGTCAATCCCGTTACTTTGTGTCCCAGCGCTACAAACTGCCGGACGGTTTCTTGTCCGAGTTCAGTATCTGCGCCTGTAATGACAATGCTCAGCTTTGTGTCTGTCATGTGTTTTGATAACGTGTCTTCTATATGCTTACTATTTTTGACCGCCGTGGCGCGACCCTCTATTGATAGAAAAAGCAGTTATTTTAGAGATCGGTTGCTGGTATTTTTCTACAGAATACCCAGATGCCCGACTTCTTTAGTAAGTCGGGCATCTAAAAGAAGAGGATTTTACGTAAAATTTATCAGTAATTAATATTGCAATCTGCTTGTGATTTTGGTAGATAAGTATACTGACGAAATCTGGTACAATCATAACTTCTCATTTTTTAAAATAAAGGTAATTTTATGAAACATTTTATAGTAAGAGCTACTGCTATTTTCGGTGAAATTGCGGTAGCGGTATTGGATACAGTGAAAGAACAAGAGGAAAAAAAGCGTTTATTAGACAGCGGTATTCGGGAAGTGGATGAAATGACTGGAAAAGAGTTTGAAAAATTTCTAGAGGTTCATTTTATAAACTTTGATTATAGTGTCACTTTAACTCAAGATAGCCAAGATTATGGGGCGGATTTAATTTTGTACAAACATGGAGAAAAAACCGTAGTTCAAGCGAAAAGAAGCAAAAATCCTGTTGGGATTAAAGCAGTTCAAGAAGTAGCAGGAGCCGTCAGACATTACCAAGGGAATAAAGGCATAGTAATCACCAACAACAGATTTACAGAAAATGCTTGCAAACTTGCTAAATCTAACGAGGTAGAGTTATGGGATCGAACAAAACTCATCGAATTCATACTGACAGCAAAAAATTGTAAATAACTTATCTACCAAATTAAGTTATATATAAAAGATGCACTGCTTTCCCAGTATCTTTAATCTCACTGATGAATCATGCTACAAATTTCTAACACTGTGTTCATAGACGATCGCGAAATCGAGATTAGTGCGATTCGATCTCAAGGCGCGGGGGGACAAAATGTAAATAAAGTCGCGAGTGCGATTCACTTGCGCTTTGATATCCCAGCTTCCTCATTGCCCGATCGCTACAAGCAGCGTTTGTTGCAAATCAACGACCAGCGCATTACCTCCGAAGGTGTGATTGTCATCAAAGCCCAGGAACACCGCAGCCAGGAACAAAACCGGGAGGAGGCTTTGAGACGGCTGCAAGAACTGATTAAAAGTGCGATCGTCATACCGAAACCGCGCAAACCCAGCAAAGCAACTCGTAGTTCCCAGCGCAAGCGTCTCGACAGCAAAACTAAGCGAGGGCAGATTAAAGCTTTGAGAGGGAAAGTCACCGAGTGATCGATCGTCTCAATTCCTCTTGAAATTAGGATATGATTGTAGGTAATGATGGTTAATTTTAGGAAACGACAATGACAACTACTGCACCTAACGAGCCGACGCTAGCCGATGTTATTGAAAAGCTAGATAAGCTATCGGCAGAAGTTGAGAAATTATCAACTGATGTTGAAAAAACTAATGACAAAACCGACAGATTTAATGACAAATTCGATAACTACCAGAAAGCTACCCAATGGGTTGTGCAACTTGCTTTCACTTTGATTGCAAGCGCCACTATTACGGTGATTATCACTTCTGTTCTCCGTAAGTAATACCAAATCCTACTTTAATATCCTCTTTATAACTTGCTGGTTAGATGCCCGACTTCTTGAAGAAGTGCGGGATATAATCTGCTTTTTTAGGTTGTCTAAAAAATACAACTTTGGTTGTTTAACGTAGAGACAAGAGAAAGGCGGCTCCTTTAGCCGGACGGCATTGGTGAAAAGTTAAGACTTAATTGCATTTGTCAATCAGTAATACTACTCAAAAAAAACTGCTTTTTTAGGAGTGAAAATTCACGATTTGAGAGGGAGTAAGTATAAATATTACCCTCGGCACGATCGCACGATCGCCCAAATCTCAATTTTGGGCCCAAAATCCGAGTAAATATGGGCACGATCGAGTCAAGGTCGCGCAATTCCACCTTCCCCCACTCCCGACTCCCGACTCCCGACTCCCCATCATCAGGAGTGTAACCGGAATAGATATGACAAATGCTTTCTTAGCTTAACTTGTTACCAATGGCCGGACGGTGGAAACGCTTTGGTTGATAGCGAGCTGCCTTATTTGTAGTTTCTACCCATTATCTGTGCTGAGCGGACAAAGCAGCAATCTCCCAAATCATATGAATGAAGTTCCGGGCGCTGGTTCGAGTCCACTTCCCTGTACCCAAGACGTTTCAAGAGGCGAATGCTCCTCTGATTCAGAGGATGCACAGTAGCCCACCATTCGATTACTGGTGCGACAGCAGCGAGGTAATCGTGCCACCAGAGCATCGCCTCGAATGCCAATCCCTTTCCCCACCAAGCTTCACCTAATAAATACGCTACCTCGCCCCACTCTCCGTATGCTGTCGCCTCAAGCCGACCAATTGCTGGAGAGGGAGGGATTTTTAACCGTATCGCCATGTTGAACCATCGCTCGGTAGGTGTCGCCAAACCCACAGGACCGTGAGAACGGGCGACGTACTCTGCCCTCAACTCCTCTATAGTCGGTGAGTTTCCATTTGGATCGATAAAGGCAAGGACAGAGGGTGTGGTCAGAATAGAAAAGAGCTCGTTGGCATGGATATCCGTGAGTGGCTCGAAATGTAGGTTCTCACTCTGCATTAGCGCTGTCGTTTTGTCTCTGTACAATCCGCCTAACTTACTAATTGTATCAGTAGTAATTTTTTAACTTTTTTGGGTCTAGTTTGATTGCTTCTTCGGGCCAAAACTCTCTGGAAGTTCATCTATTTTTTCTATTTGTAGTTCTCGGCAAATTGCTTTCAACTGTTCGAGAGAAAATTTGGGTTCTGTTGCTCCAGATATCCATCTGTGATACGTGGCGCGGGGAATCCCACATTTAAAAGCAAACTCATCTTGTGATAAGTCGGTTTTGTGGATTCTTAGGGCTTCCAATGGTGAATTGCCCTCCTGTCTTCGTTCTTTTCTTGATGACATTGGACAGTAAAATCTCATATTGAGATGTCATAATTTACAATATTAAATTGACATCTCATAATGAGATAAAAATGACCTGATAAAGGGCAGCTCAACGAGCCTCGTTTCCTCAAAATGCAGGTTTGAAGAACCGTCTTATTTGTAGTGTCTGCTCATGATGCCTGCATACCCAAGTGTATTTTCGGGGCAAGGGCGCATACCTCAAGCCTGTTTTCCTCAACGCCGAAGAGGTGATGCCATTTAAAAGGTCGATCGACCTCACAGCCCAACTCAAAATTGTATCAAATGTCAACGCCATGATTTAGATGTGCTTGTTAGTTGTCGTTCGGCGAGGGCGATCGACTTGGTAAGTCATCGGGAATTTTGGTTACGTCTAATCCTAAAAGCTCAAACATAGTTTTTAGAGAAACCTGGTACAGGTTAGCCAGTGCAGCTACGTTTTCAACAGTTGGCATGGACTTTCCTGATTCCCAGTCAGCTTGCATCCGCTCAGAAACGCCGATATGTTGTTTGACTTGAGGGCGGGTTAGCCCAGCTTGTTCTCTCAGAAGCCTCAATGGAGACTTCTCCTTTTCTTGCAAATTTTCTTCCACAGTGCATGAAGCTTGTTTCATGAATCTAACCTCTTGACTTGGTTGTTTTGATGAAGTACACTTCATGTAGATCCACCTAAAAAAGGCGGCGGGGCGAGCCTACTTTCGTCAAAATGCAGGTTTGAAAAACCGCCGGATTTTTCGTGTCTATCAATTGTGCCTGCATACCCAAGCGTATTTTCGGGGGTTGGGCGCATACCTCCAGCCCCTTTTTTCTCAACGCCGAGGAGGTGATGCCATGTAAAAGGTCGATCGACCTCACAAGAGTACCCAGCTCAAGATTGTATCAAAGATCCAGACCAAAACTTCTACTTTGCGATCGCACAACTTCCGTGGTATCGTGCCCTTTCTCGAACCATTCCAGATCATGTCCACATCCCTTGACAACTTCTACCTAGGCGATGTCGCCTACAACTTTCACTTTGCAGGCCCGCTGCTAGACTTTGAAGAAGAAATCCAGAATCAATCTCCCTTTCACGATTTAGACTACCTGACAGGCGAAATTAAAAGGGGATTTCTAGACTACGTGCGGCAAGGAATCATGCTGGACGCGATCCGAAAGCTGCGATTGTACAAAGGCAAGTTCAAAACTTTTAAAACTTACTGCGAACAAGCGTTAGGTCGGCAGTATTTTTACTGCACGCAAATTATCAAAGCTGCGAGTATTTGCCTGCGCTTGATTAAAGCAGGCTTTGAGATTTTGCCTAGCTGCGTTGCTCAAGTTGTCCCTTTGTTCAAACACGCAGTAACCGACCAATACGGCAACTGCCTTTTACAGGAAAAGTGGCAAGAAGTTGTTGATCTCATACCCAAAGAAAGGATTACCGCAGTAACGATTGCGGAAACTGTTGACAACAATCCCAACCTCCGGCTCAAACAAATTCGCATTAAAACCGACACCTACGCCCTTTTAACGAAAAAAGCAGCCGCCGCCGGACTGTCAATTTCGGAATTTTTGGCAAGGTTGGTTGGCGAATACAATCCCAGAAACTTAGAGCAGCCAGCGGAACATACTCCCGAACAAGAGGAGATTTTAGACCAATTAGACGCGGAGTTTAAGAAGCCCGTAGCCCAAAAGAGTCCTACTGCAGCTAAAGACAAAGTTAAGTCTAAAGGTTTTGGAGTCAAAGTTGAGCCTAAAGGTGGTAAAAGGGAAGTAAAGGCGAAAACTTCGGAAGGGGAAGTAAATGCGAAAAGTTCGGAAGGTGAAGTTAAGTTGAAAAATCGGCAAACTGAAATCAAAGCCGAGAAACAGTCGAATTCATTTAAAGAGAAAAATCATGAAGTCATCTGCCCAAAATCCAATCATGCGCCAACTGAAATTAATGGAGGTTCAACTGAACGAAATTCAGTGCCACCTTATTAAAGCCACTGTGTTGAATTGGTGGCAAATAGTTTTGCCTGACGGACAGAAAATTGCGATCGAACACGCGGGCGGCGGACACTGGATTTTTCGGGCCAACGGGCTGGAGAAATCCTATCCAGAAGTGCGGCTAGCGGTGTTAAGGGCGATCGCCCAAGGCTGTCGCAGGTAAGTTACGGCTAAGGACACGGCAATGCCGTGTCCCTACAGATATCGCGGGCGATCGGATTTGATAAGATTTGGGGATGCAGGGGGGCGATCGACATTAGTTGCAATTGCGATCGAAATTCTCAAGTCTGGGGCAAAGTTTCAAGTTCCGGCGTTGTGGGCGGATGGCTGGTGTCAAATATGTTTTCTGGGGTTTGAAGAGATGACGGAATATCAGAAATTTTGCTGATTTCTGAAGACAACAAGGTTCTGTATCCTTGCGGAGGATGAGTTTGTTTGTCAAGGTATTGTGCCTCTAGCAAACCCTGCTTTAACATCCGATTTACTTAGTAGTTATTTACTCTTTTGGGCGCACGATTTAATAAGGCAGTTAATGTTCCGAGTAGTAAGTAATGTTAGGAATAAAGTTATAAAATAATCGGCTCTACAAGCTCTTCACTGGTGCGACATTTGTCGCAAATCGGTGTAGCAATCTTTCTCAGACGCGCGTAATGTTCCGAGTTGTAAGTAATGTTCGGAATTATATTTTTAGTAGTTAATAGAGCTGGCTAGCACAGTATCGAAAAAGTTGTTATAACGAAATTTTTCGCTGAGCTTTTGGGACCTGATTATCTTGAACATCAAGCAGCATAAAGGCTGTGGTATCCGAACGCTGAACTGTCAGTAAATATTTTATTTTCAGCATTGATTGTTAGCAGTAATATCTGAGCTGATTTAATTAAGTTTAACCGACAACAATTAAAGATTAAATTAGCTATCATTATTAGTGGTAAATTCAGAAAGTACACTACACAAAAAGTAAGGCTTTTTCAATTTTAGTAAAATGATAACAGCATTTTTTTAAATTTTTAAATTTAAAAATGACCTTTTTGCATATGTTATGATGGAGAAGGGTTGGCTGGTTTTTTGACTGCGGGAAGCTGACACTCGTGCTGAGGTAAAAATAACGAGATTCCTTGGAGTTTCTTTTTCTCATAATAGAGGGGGTAGCTAACCCGGATTTGGTAAGCTGTCGCAAATTTAAATTGTATGTTCTCTGCGGGCTATAAGATCCCAACCCCTACTCCCCACAAGACGGAGAATAGTTTTTTAACAGATAATTTAAATGTAGAACAGCTTATCAGAAGTAAAATTTTGAAAACGAGCACGAATCAAAAAGGTTATTCATTTTTCATTATTCATCATTTCGTTGGTCTAGTTTGAGTTCCTGGAGTCCGATCGACTAATTTTTCTTTTAAAAAATCCGCAATAACTAAATTAGATTGCCGATCGGGCACTATACCAGCCCCGAGCGCAACTTCCCGCGCCCCTTCGCCAGATTGCCAAAATCTCAACTATGCTAACGTAGGCAAGCAGCAATCCCTTGTCACGAAGGCGATTAACATAATTTCAAACAATTTATTTGATTGAGGAGCGGTGTATCCCGTATGGCAAACCTGATCGGCACAGACAGCAACGACTTTATTCTAGGAACTCCGCTGGGCGATCGAATTCGAGGCTTAGATGGCGATGATACGGCCCTGGGTGCCGGAGGAGATGATACCCTAGACGGCGATGCCGGCAACGACCAGCTTCTTGGAGGTGACGGAGCAGATTCGCTGATTGGCGGTGAAGGAAATGACGAACTCATTGGCAACCAAGGGCGCGATTTTGCTTCCGGCGGGAACGGCGACGACTCGATTCGCGGCGGTTTGGGCAACGACATCCTCGACGGCAACGACGGGATAGACAGCGTGTTGGGAGACGCAGGGGACGACTTAATTAGTGGCAACGCAGGCTTTGATGTGATTGCCGGCGGTACAGGCAACGACACCCTCACAGGGAATGACGGCGACGATTCCGTATTCGGGAATGGTGATGACGACTTTCTCTACGGGAATGCGGGGAACGATTCTCTCAACGGCGGTCTCGGTAGGGATCAACTGTTGGGCGGTGACGGCAACGATTATTTGAGTGCCAGCGACGGCGACGACACTTTGTACGGCAATGCCAACAACGATTCGCTCTTCGGAGACTTCGGCAACGACCAATTATTCGGCGGCAAGGCTGACGATACAGCTTTTGGGGGCATCGGTTCCGATACGATTCGCGGCGATGAAGGCGACGACTCGGTACAGGGAGATGAAGGCAATGACTTCCTGTTTGGTGGCAAAGGTAATGATGTTCTCGACGGCGGTTTTAACGATGACTCCTTGGCTGGAGGTCTCGGCGACGATACAATTTTGGGCAGTTTCGGCAATGACAATTTATTTGGGGCAGAGGGTAATGATTCTCTGATCGGAGGTGAGGGTTCGGATACTCTGACTGGGGGCAGCGGCAGCGATGTCTTTGGATTGGGAGCCGGGCCTGGCAGTTTGGTTTTAATTACTGATTACAATGAGGCAGAGGATTTCTTTGGACTGCCGAGCAATTTATCTTTCAGTCAACTGGTAGTTAGCCAAGGCAACGGTGCCAATCTCAGGGATACAGTAATTACTCTCGACGGCAAGCTTTTAGCAATTTTGACAGACACTCCGGCGGCGTTGATCGATGCCAATGATTTTATCGCTGTGACTGGGACAGTTACCCCCAGGCCAAGTCCGACGCCGACTCCGACTCCAACTCCAACTCCGACGCCGACTCCGACTCCGACTCCGACGCCGACTCCGACTCCGACTCCGACTCCGACTCCGACGCCGACTCCAACTCCGACGCCGACTCCGACTCCGACTCCGACTCCGACTCCGACGCCGACTCCAACGGAAACTCCGACGCCAACTCCGACACCGACTCCCACAGCAGCACCGACGCCAACTCCGACGCCGACTCCGACGCCGACTCCCACAGCAGCACCGACTCCGACTCCGACGCCGACTGCTTCGAGGATTCCTACTGCACCGACAGTTAGCGCGCCTGAGGATTCGCCTCTGGTGTCAATGAGTTCTCTTGCCCAGAAGCCGACTCCCGGACTATTGCCCATGCCCGGCCAGACGCCGATATTCCCGACGGCGGTGCCGAACCCGACACCCTTAACTCCTACACATTTTTCTACACCATTTGGGTTCTAGATGCCGCGCAGCTAAGTTATGAGTTTTGAGTTTTACATAAACTCACAAACTCATAACTCAAAACTATTAGGACTTACGCCAGGAATCATTTTTTACACTATATGTAGTGGTAAGGTGTGTACTGCACACCCTACAGGTAGAGTCTGTGCGTAAGTGCTGACTATTTAATGTCTTGCGGAGTATCGGCCGAGTCTTCTGGCGACTCGGCTGGAGAATCTTCTAGGGGAGATAATTGTTGGGTGTACCCCAAGAGGGATCTAAGTTTCATGCGGTGGATGTAAGGCCAGCCGCCATTGGCTTCAATATTCCTGAGCAGTTTGTAAAGTGCTTGGCGGTTGTCGGGAAAAGACGCTTGAAATAAACCGTCCCGAATTTCCCGGTGCGAAGCTTCCAGCGTCCGCAGCAGGGCCAAAAGCAGCAGACTGTCTCCTTGACAACTATCGGCTAAAGTCCGAATCGCCTCTGTCAGCGATTGCATTTGAGACTGCAACTTTTCTGACTCTAAATCTTTGCCGTTGTCCATACTGCTGCTTCCTTTGAAATCTACAAGGCCTTTGTCCCCAGCCTTTTGGTCAGCCGACTAATCGAGCTAGCGGCGATCGCCATTCGGGGTCATAAGCAAAGTAACTTAAGTAGGTTGACTTAAGCAATATTAATTTGCAGTCCAAGTCAGGAAAAGAGCACAACCCGTCGTACCATGTGTATTGGGCTGCGATCGGAACATGATTGAGGAATCATAAGTTCTTGCTTATTTTCACGGCGCACTAGCTTGATTGTTTAAGTCGATGCGGGTGTCGGTGAAGCGAGGGATCGGGATCTAAATGCTGCCCGAAGCGCTGGCCTAGCCTGCCGGCGGGCAATTATATTTTGCTCGAAGTAGGGCTTTTTCTTAATATAATCCGATGTTGGATATTGAGGTTTGCAATGAAATATCGTGCTTTAATTGTTGCACTTTTAGCATTTTGCATGAGTGCGCTGGTTGCTTGTTCTTCTGCTCCTGACACGACGGTGGCGACTACCGAGTTGCTCACCTACGACCAGATTAGAGGTACTGGATTGGCTAATAACTGCCCTAGCTTGGCAGAAACTTCTAGGGGATCGATCCCCATCGAAGCGGGCGGCACCTATAAACTGACTGGTTTGTGTTTGCAGCCCACAACTTATTTTGTGAAGGAAGAGCCAGCAAACAAACGCCAAGAGGCGGAATTTGTGCCTGGTAAATTGCTGACCCGGTTCACGTCGAGCATTGACCAAGTTCAAGGTACCCTCAAGGTCGGTACTGACGGAACTCTGACTTTCACAGAAGAGGACGGCTTGGACTTTCAAGCAATTACGATTCAGTTACCCGGTGGAGAGCAAGTACCTTTCTTGTTCACCATTAAAGAACTCGTGGCCAGTTCCGAACCGGGAGTGGTTGCTATCAATACTTCCACCGATTTACGAGGGAATTTTAACGTTCCTTCTTACCGCAGCGCAGGCTTTTTAGACCCTAAAGGTCGCGGGGTATCGACTGGCTACGACAATGCTGTAGCGCTTCCGGCTACTGACAATTCCAAACTGCAAAGGTCTAATGTTAAGCTGGCTGACACTCGCACCAAGGCGGGCAAAATTTCTCTCCAAGTTGCTAAAGTTAACAGCGGCACTGGCGAAATTGGCGGGATTTTTGAGAGTACGCAGCCTTCTGATACCGATTTGGGAGCTAGACCCGCTCTAGACGTGAAAATTCGGGGTTTGTTTTACGCTCGCATTGAGCCTTCTGTGTCATAAAATTGGCTTTCAGGATCGATCGAACTTGAGTAGTTTTTTTCCGTAAAGCTACTGCTCGCCCTTCATTAGCCAACAGTCTTGAGCAACATAACTTAGGACTGTTGACTAATAACTAAACTTATGATAAAAGTATGATTACTAGGCAGTTATTTAAGTTAGGATTTTTAATTAATTAAAGTATTGCATTCAAACCGCTTTTAGATCCTAATTTAGTGTTAAAATTTAGTGTTAAAAAATTCCGGTTAAATATCCCGGTTAAATTCGGGATTGTGCCGAATACCTTCTACCTGGTAAAATTATGCCTTACTGCCGCATAGCTTGGGATGACCCCGCCATCGCTGCGTGTTTCCAAATCTTGACTGGTGTGTCCGCTATCACACCTATTAAGTGCTAGGATTACACTACCTAAAGGTAAATTATTTTAGACTATATTGGAAACTCGATCTAAAGCAATCTCAGTCCTCTGCTCTATCAAACCTTATGCCGCCATGTCTACCACAGTGCCGAACGAGCTAAAAAGCGAAAATTTGCAATTGTTGCGCGAGTATCAACTTTGTGGATCGAATGAAATCCGCAATCAGTTAGTTAAACTGAATATTGGACTGGTAAGAAAAGAAGTTTACCACTGGATCAACCAGTGCGGTGAAAGCTACGACGATTTGCTGCAAGTCGGGTGTATTGGGTTGATCAGGGCGATCGAGCGGTTTGATATCGCCAAGGGACACGCTTTTAGTTCCTTTGCAATTCCCTACATACGGGGCGAAATTCAACACTACTTGCGGGACAAAAGCCCTTCTGTGCGATTTCCCCGCCACTGGCAGTCCTTGGAACGCAAATCTGTCGCAGCGATCAAGGATTTGCAGGTGCAGTTCAACCGCAAACCTACCGATGCTGAAGTAGCAGCAGCCCTTGAGGTTTCTGTAGAAGAATGGCAAGAAATTAAGTTAGCCCATCTCAACAGATCTCCTCTGAGTTTGGATGCGCCGATGCAAGATGAAGATGAGGGGGCTACTTGTCTGGGAGAATTGGTACCCGATAGCAAGTATCGCAGTTTTCAGTTGGCGCAAGAGGATCAAATTCGCGTACAGCAAGCTTTGGCTATGTTGGAAAAACGGACTCGCGAGATATTGGAATTTGTTTTTCTCTACGATTTGACGCAGAAGGAAACGGCCGAACGCTTGGGTATCAGTGCGGTGACTGTTTCTCGGCGAGTTAAAAAGGGGCTGGATTTGCTCAAGGAAATCATGACTAAACAGCTTTAATTGTGAGTTTTGAGTTGTTAAATGAACTAAAAACTTGTTAACTATTTAATTCAAAATGCAAGATTCAAAACAAAAAATTCAAAACTATTTGGGGTAAACTCGCCGCCAGGACTATCTGTGACGGCAACGCTGGTTATCAATTACGCAGAAACCGGGTTTTTAGGATAATACGCTGTGATAGCGATCGCTACGGGTTGAAAAACCCGGTTTCTTTAATCCCCGTGCGTCTGGGTGTGTTCGTATTAGATACTGCGGACAAATTTATCTAGCCTGTCTACGGCTTTTTTAATTGTGCCTAAATCGGTGGCGTAAGACAAGCGAACGTGGTCATCTGCACCAAAAGCAATCCCCGGAATAACTGCTACTTGCTGCTGTTCTAACAAAGCGTCGCAAAATGCCAGAGAATTCATTCCCGTCTTGCTGATGTTGACAAACATATAGAAAGCACCATCTGGTTTGATGCAGCTAATTCCGGGGACAGCATCGAGTAATTCAAATATTACCTGACGCCTTTGGGCAAAAGCTTGACGCATTTTTTCGACAGATTCTTGGCTGCTTTCCAAAGCTGCGATCGCGCCGTACTGTGCAAAGGTACACACATTTGAGGTACTGTGACCTTGAATGGTGTTGGTGGCTTTGATTAATTCGATCGGTCCGGCCAAATAACCGACTCGCCAGCCTGTCATCGAATAAGCTTTAGCAAAACCGCTGCTGATCAGGGTGCGATCGAAGATTTCTTTGCCTAGGGAACCGATACTGACATGTTGGGCACCGTCATATATAATTTTTTCGTAAATCTCGTCAGCAACGACTAAAATATCTCGATCGACTATCACCTGGGCCAATGCTTTTATTTCCGCCGGAGTATACACCATTCCCGTCGGGTTAGAAGGCGAATTCAGTACAAATAACTTGGTTTTGGGAGTAATCGCTCGACTTAGTTGTTCCGGTGTAATTTTATATCCTGTAGAAGCATCAGTCCGTACAATTACTGGCTTGCCGCTAGCGAGTTTCACCATTTCAGGGTAGCTCAGCCAGTAGGGAGCCGGAATAATTACTTCATCTCCAGGATCGATCGCAGCCATCATCAGATTGTAGAGGGAATGCTTGCCGCCGTTGGTGACAATGATATTTTCCGGTTGATAGTTGAGATTGTTCTCATCGCGGAGTTTCCGGGCGATCGCAGCTTTTAACTGCGGTTCCCCAGTCACCGGGCCGTACTTAGTCTTCCCCTCGTCTAAAGCTTGTTTTGCCGCTGCTTTAATGTGTTCGGGGGTATCAAAGTCTGGTTCTCCCGTACTCAAACTACAAACATCAATCCCTTCGGCCTTCATGGCTTTAGCCTTAGCGGCGATCGCCAAGGTTATAGAAGGAGAAACCTCACCCACTCGTGCTGCCAACTTAATCATTGGATTTTAGATATTAGATTTTTGACTTTAGATCATAGGGTGACAAATGTTGATATTCAACCCTGTTGTTAGGGAATTATGACATTTGTTTACATAGTACGTAAAGGATTAAGCAATTAAAGAATAAAAATTAAAAAAGCTGTTAGTTTTAATTTTTATTTTTAATATTTTAAATTTTAACGTTATTATTGTACCATTTTTGATGCCTCGTTACCTTCAACCCCGATCTGCAAGCTTATGGATCTCAAATCTCTGATTCGCGACATTCCTGATTTCCCAAAGCCGGGAATTCTGTTTCGAGACATTACAACTTTGCTGCGCGACCCGCAAGGGCTCAGCTATACAGTTGACAGCTTAGCGGAAAAATGCTCTGCAATGTCTGTTGACTATGTGGTGGGCATGGAATCCCGGGGCTTCATCTTTGGCGCGCCTTTGGCTTACAAAATGGGAATAGGCTTTATTCCTGTCCGCAAACCGGGGAAACTGCCAGGTGCGGTTCATTTTGCCGAGTACGAGTTGGAATACGGTGTCGATCGACTGGAGATGCACCGAGATGCCATGACTCTCGGCAGCCGGGTGCTGATTGTGGACGATTTAATCGCCACTGGCGGAACAGCGGCAGCGACGGCTAAATTGTTGGAGCAAGCTGGCTGCGAGCTGGTCGGTTTTGCTTTTATCATTGAATTGCAGGCTTTGGGCGGCAGGCAGAAATTGCCGGATGTGCCGATCGTCACGCTAGTAGAATATTAGTTAGTTAACTGCTGACAGTTGACAGTTGACAGTTGACAGTTGACTGCTGAGTAAAAACTACTGACAAATAATATCCTTGACCTTTGCATCGGAATTATTCATTTCTCTCTTCTCTTCCTCTGCGATCTCTGTGTTAAGAGCGGTTAAATCATTCCGATGCAACCGAAATTAATATCATTCACAATTACTCAATCTAAAATCTAAAATCTAAAATCTAAAATCCTATGACTTCTCTTAAGTTAAACCGAAATTGGCGGATGTTGAATTCTCTGTTTGGCAGCGAGACATTTACTTATGTTGTCAAGCGACTGTTGCAGGCACTTTTAACGCTATTTTTGGCATCGGCTCTTTGTTTTGCAATTATTGAGCTAGCACCGGGAAATTACTTGGATACTTTGAGCCAAAATCCGAAGATTTCGCCGGAGACACTCAAGCAACTCGAACAGCAGTTCGGCTTAGATAAACCAGCTATTGTGCAGTATTGGCTGTGGCTGCAACAAATTGTGACGCGGGGGAATTTTGGCACGAGTTTTGTGTATCAGCGATCCGTAGCTTCGCTGCTGTGGGAACGGGTACCGGCGACCTTATTGATGGCGATCGCATCTTTGATTGTAACTTGGGCGATCGCGATTCCCTTGGGAATTGTCGCCGCCGTCAATCAAAACCGCACAGTCGATCGAGTTTTGCAAGTAGTCAGCTACACCGGACAAGGATTTCCCAGCTTTATTACAGCTTTGTTGCTGCTATTTTTTGCTCAGAATACTTCGCCTCTGTTTCCCGTCGGAGGAATGACAAGTATCGACCACGCAGACTTACCTTGGTGGGGTCAAATCCTCGATTACGGCTGGCACTTAATTTTGCCAACAGTCGCCCTCAGCCTTACTGGTTTTGCGGGTTTGCAAAGATTGATGCGCGGGCAATTGTTGGACGTGCTGCGTCAAGATTACATCCGAACAGCGCGGGCGAAAGGTTTGCCGGACGATCGAGTAATTTACGTTCACGCTTTGCGGAATGCAGTTAATCCGTTGATTACGCTGTTGGGTTTTGAGTTTGCTAGTTTGTTGAGCGGTGCGTTTATTGCCGAATTTTTCTTTAATTGGCCGGGTTTGGGAAAGCTGACTCTGGATGCGGTGAACAATCAAGATTTGTATTTAGTAATGGCAAGTTTGATGATGGGTGCGACGATGTTGATTGTTGGGAATTTGTTGGCGGATTTGCTGCTGAAAGCTGTCGATCCTCGGATTAAGCTGGAAGATTTGAAATAGAAGACTTAACTCAGTAACAGAAGGTACGCAAGGGCGATTGGTAATAGTCAACAGTCAACAGTCATTAGTCATTAGTCATTAGTCATTAGTCATTAGTCATCAGTCATCAGTCAACTGTCAACTGTCAACTGTCAACTGTCAACAGTCTTCTCATTACCCATGCCCCATGCCCCATTACCCATCTCGGAGTGTTTTATGTCAGAAAAACAATCAAACGAGCCAATGAGTTTGAGCAGCTTTGCGGACTGGTGCAGGCATATTGACAGTCTTTCACAAGAGGCAAGGCACACAGTTAAAGTGTTGTTACAAAAGGCTGGCACTGATGACCCTGAAGCAGCGGAGCAGATACTTTCAAGCATGACAACACTCGATCTCAGTGACAATGAAATTACCGACATCAGCTCCCTCGGCTCGCTCACCAATCTAACAACACTCGATCTCTGCAGCAATCAAATTATCGACATCAGCATCCTCGGCTCGCTCACCAATCTGACCACACTGAATCTCTACAGCAATCAAATTACCGACATCAGCTCCCTCGGCTCGCTCACCAATCTGACCACACTGAATCTGGGCAGCAATCAAATTACCGACTTCAGCTTCCTCGGCTCGCTCACCCATCTGACCACACTCGCTCTGGTCGGGAATCAAATTACCGACATCAGCTTCCTCATTACCGACATCAGCTTCCTCGGCTCGCTCACCAATCTGACCACACTCGCTCTGGACAACAATCAAATTACCGACATCAGCTTCCTCGGCTCGCTCACCAATCTGACAGAACTGCATCTGGGCGACAATCAAATTACCGATATCAGCTTCCTCGGCTCGCTCACCAATCTGACAGAACTGTATCTGGGCAGAAATAGAATTACCGACATCAGCTTCCTCGGCTCGCTCACCAATCTGACAGAACTGCATCTGGACCACAATCAAATTACCGACATCAGCTTCCTCGGCTCGCTCACCAATCTGACCACACTGCATCTGGGCGACAATCAAATTACCGACATCAGCTTCCTCGGCTCGCTCACCAATCTGACCACACTGAGTCTCGACAACAATCAAATTACCGATATCAGCTTCCTCGGCTCGCTCACCAATCTGACAACACTGTATCTGGGCAACAATCAAATTACCGATATCAGCTTCCTCGGCTCGCTCACCAATCTGACAACACTGTATCTGGGCAACAATCAAA
>NZ_JAUBSX010000053.1:38562-51184 GCF_036704885.1 Microcoleus sp. F4-D5
TTACCGATATCAGCGCCTTGCGCTCGCTCACCAATCTGACAAAACTGGATCTCTACAACAATCAAATTACCGCTCTGTGCGTGTTAGGCCTCCTCGCACAGAAACGTCTTACTCTCTCGACTAGACCAATTGATGGTCAAAAAGCCACAGAAGCCATCAAAGTTGCCTATGCCGCTATTGGCTTTGAAGAACCCTCCGTTATTATTTGCAGCAGTCCCCGCGACGTTTGTCTCCAAATCTTCAACTTGCTCAAACGCGACCATTCACAAAACTACTCAGACGAATACAGCAATAGATTGGGGAAAAATCTAGAGCGGAAATGGATGTCCCCTGTGGGAGAATTTGCAAGTCCGGGGGTGTGGAAGTACGAGCTCGATTGCATGACGATCGAGTCCGAAGCAGACAGCACACTGCGTTCGCTAATCAACCAATTCGTTGACGAATATAAGCGATCGGAACGAACGATGGGGAATGTTTTGCCTGCTAATTTGATATACCTGAAATTGCCTGTAACCCCCACGACTTTGTTTAAAGAAATCTATTTGACCCAATGGTATATCTCTTCATTAGGCGTCAATCTTTCCCAAAAGGCACAAGAAATACTTCGCTGCCAAAAGCAGCTTTTCGAGCATTGCGGTTGGATATTTCCGTTTGAAAAGATTTGCGCGGTGTGCGATCGCCCCCGCCACCTGCGCTTTGACAGTCAAAACCGCCTGCACGCGGAAGGAGAACCTGCCATTGAGTTTGCGGACGGATGGAATTTTTACTATTATCACGGCGTCAGATTGCCTGAAGAATACGGCCAAATCCACCCCAATCAATGGCAATCCCAATGGCTTTTAACAGAAGAGAATGCCGAAGTTCGGCGAGTGTTAATTGAAGAAATTGGTTACGATCGCATTTGTCAAGAGTTGTCAGCAGAACAAATAGATAGTTGGCAGGAATATGCACTATTACAAATAGATAACGCCGATGTCGAGCCGATTTGTTTGTTAAAAATGACTTGTCCGAGTACGGGATTCATTCACGCTTTGAGAGTGCCGCCTAACCTGACATCAGCTAGGGAGGCAATTAGCTGGGTAAATTGGGATATCGATCCAGAGGAATTTTCCGTGCAGACTTGATATAGCAGAAGGAAGAAGGAAGAAGGAAGAGGGAAGAAGGAAGAAGGAAGAAGAAGGAAGAGGGAAGAAGGAAGAAGGAAGAGGGAAGGAGGAAGAAGGAAGAGTTAATATTAGCAAGGATTTGAGCGATCGATAATGTCTTTGTTTTAATTTCAGAAACGAGATGACAATTCCTGGAAGAACGGGCTAGGCTAGCTGCAGACATCTATTGCGATCGGGATTTACGCACGGGTGGCCAGAAACCGGGTTTTTTGCCCAGAAGACGGGTTATAGCCCGTAAAAACGACAAAAACCCGGTTTCTTTGGTTTTGATGCGTAATATCGTGTCCGGTAGATTAGTCGAGGGGGCAGGTTTATGAGATTGTCTGTTTTCGGCAATTATTGTCGGTGAACCTGCCCCTACAAGACATGGCGTTTGTAATAACGGATCGGATCTATCTGAGATATTGCAGTATTGTCCATTAGCTGTAGGGGCGGGTTCGCCAGTAGGCTTAAAGTTTGCAGACAGGTTAAATAAACCCGCCCTCCCCCACGAATAATCCCCTCAAATCAATCGGACTCGATATAACTTTTATGATTCCCAGGAATCCACCAATAAAACTTCATTCACCCTCCAAACATGGCAAAACAACTAGCAATAGAAACTCGCGGGCTGACGAAACAATTCGATCGCCATATAGCCGTAAATGACATCGATTTGCAAGTAGCAGCAGGCGAAGTATGCGGACTGATCGGCCCCAACGGTGCCGGCAAAACTACTTTGCTGCGGATGTTGGCGGCGGCTGAGGAACCGACTACAGGGGAAATTTACATCAACGGGGATAGGTTGTTGCGCGATCGATCGCACCCGATTCTCAAACAGCGCATCGGCTTTCTTCCCGATGACTTTCCCCTCTACGACGACTTGACTGTTTGGGATTATTTAGACTATTTTGCCCGACTCTACAACCTCCAGCAACCGCGCCGCCGAGAGCGAATCAACTTTGTTTTAGAACTCGTGCAACTAACAAACAAGCGCAACAGCTTAATTTCCACCCTCTCGCGGGGGATGAAACAGCGCCTGAGTTTGGGGAGAACTATCATCCACGAACCGCTATTGTTGTTGTTAGACGAACCCGTTTCTGGCTTAGATCCGATCGCCCGAATGCAGTTCCGCGAAATTATCAAAGTTTTGCAAGAAGCCGGCATGACCGTAGTCATATCATCTCACGTCCTCAGCGACTTAGCCGAACTTTGTAGCTGGGTGGGTATCATGGAACTCGGATATCTGGTCGAAAGCGCACCTTTACAAGAACTTTACAAACGCCTCAGCCGCCAGCAAATTTTTATGTCGGTTTTAGGAAATAAATTAGAAGCGCTAACATCGGCCTTAAAAAACTTTCCTTGGGTGGAAAATTGGGCAATAATCTCGGAAACTCAACAGGTGTGCGTTGATTTTTCAGGAAGCGCGGAAGATGCGGCAAATTTATTACGCGAACTCGTCGCGGCCAACATTCCCCTAACCGAATTCCACTGCACTCAAGAAGACTTAGAAACCATCTTCCTCAAGATGGGACACCAGCAAGCATCTTAATTTGCTGGTTTCCGGTTTACCAGAATAAACAGTGAGTTATAACTGAGTGATTAACCATGCTCATTCAGCCTTTTATGGGCGGGCAGGATACGCACCCCAAAATCAAACTCACTCTTCGCTTCACGGGCCGGAGAGCCCGTTATTGAGAATAGTTTAACAGTGAGTTACAACTAACTCATCACCCATTCCCAATCACGAATAACCAATGACACTCAACTTACTAGATAAAATAGGCAACTGGAATCCCCAGTTATTTCGAGAAATTAAAGGCCGCTTGAATACTGGCAATATTGCGATCGCCTCTGCCCTTTCCCTGGGCGCTCAACTGCTGCTGTTGATGTGTTTCAACGCCCAGCTTCCCGTTACCCCTCCTCATGGGGAGTACACTTACCCCATCTATCACAGATTTTGCTCTTTAGATAACCCCCATCCCTATGAAAAAATCTGCGTCAGAGATGCCTTGGGCAACTTTCTCATTAACTGGCGGGAGTGGTGGCTGGAGATATTCGCTTGGCTGAGCATATTTAGCGTCTTAGCTTTATTAGTAGCAGGGACTTATCTACTTGTCAGCGACTTAGACAAGGAGGAACGCCGCGGCACGCTCAACTTTATTCGCCTCAGTCCCCAGTCTGCCAAAACAATTTTTCTCGGCAAAATTCTCGGCGTCCCAATTTTACTGTATCTAGCAGGAATTCTGGCCGTACCGCTGCACTTGTACGCTGGATTAGTCGCTCAAATACCCCTGAATGAAATTTTATGTTTCTACATAGCAGTTGCAGCTAGCTGTGCTTTGTTTTACAGCAGTGCGATGCTATTTGGATTGACAACCAGTTGGTTGGGAGGATTTCAACCTTGGTTGGCCAGCGGTATGGTTTTTGTGACGTTTGGGATTTCTGCGCTCCCTTTCACGCGAACTGCTTGGGATTTGTTCAAATTTTTGTCTCCCCTTGCTATCCTGAGATATCAGCTTTTTCTAGTTGATAGAGGTGAGTTCCATTCGTTGGTTGAAGACTTAGACAAGCTGCAATGGTTTTACTTGCCAGTCGGTACAAATATTGCGAGTGGCATTGCTTTGTCTCTCTTGGTTTGCAGTACAGGAACCTACTGGATGTGGCAGGGATGGCAGCGCCGCTTTCCCAATCCCAGCGCTACAGTTTTGAGCAAGCGGCAAAGTTATTTGCTAGTTATCTGCTGTCAGACAATAATTTTAGGATTTGCACTCCAATCAAACCCCATATCAGGCAGCAGTCTCCCCACCTTACTGATGTTGAATTTGCTGATGTTCTTAGCTTTAATTGCAGCTTTAACATCTGACAGACAATCTTTGTACGATTGGGCGAGGTATCGTCAACAAATCGTTCCCAGCAGTCAGAAGCTGTGGAGGCGCTACCCGCTACTCGATTTAATTTGGAGCGAAAAAAGCCCGGCTTTAGTTGCGATCGCGATCAATTTCCTCAGCTCAGTAATAATTTTAACACCTTGGGCGCTGTTGGAAAAATCTGAGAATAATGGATTTGGGGGTGTAATTTTCTGCCTGAATCTCATCCTAATTTACGCAGCCATCACCCAACTATTCCTATTTACCAAAACCAGAAATCAGGAAATTTGGGCCATCGGGACAGTCGGCAGCGCTATCTTGTTGCCGCCTCTGATTTTATCTATGCTATTGCTGACCCCAGAAAAAGCTCCTATTCTCTGGTTGTCTTCAACATTTGGTGGCTTTTTGTTTTCGTCGTCTCTGGCAGCGTCAGGAAATACGATTTTGCTATCTATACTCAGTCAGTGGACTGTCTTGGTGTTGTTGAACTTCAAATTGAGGTCGCAACTGAAACTCGCAGGGCAATCAGCTTCTAAAGCACTGCTGAAAGCTTGAAAAAGTAGGGGAAGAGCTCAAACGTGAAACTCCGATTCAGGCAGGGATTTAAACCCCTGCCTGAAAGCTTAAGTCGTCTGAAGACGACTGTTCAACTAACTTATTATGCCAATTCCGCATTTATAATCGACTTTATATTGAGCGATGGTAGCCGCCGCTACACAGACAAAGCCCACCTTCTGAGGTTTTAAGACTCAAGTTGAAAAATAATTTCTGACTGTACAGATCCAAAATTATAGAGTCAGCGTATATTACTAATGAACGCAGTACAAAATTTCATACGTTCGCACCGATAAAAATTTCAGCTTGCCTGTTTGCAGTTGAGCTGCGGTCGCCCTTGGCTGCACACCGAACTATAAAATACGGCTAAGCGATCTGTATTTAGGAGTGGGTTTATTTGAATCGGGGGCAGGTTTATATAGCGGTTATCAAGCGTTGTGAGGTATGGGGGCGAGTCCTATGCCTGTGCCTGCGGAGGTCACGGAGGCCGCGGCAGCCGCGAAAGCACCTCATGTTACTGAGAAAGGCTATATATCATTTTAGCTGCGTGCAATACTTTTATGCCAACCCACCCCTACAGCCGAAAATAAGAAAAACTATCCTAAAAGTGCCAATGTGTGATATTTTGACTGAGAATACTGCCGCCGTTAGGCAACAGAAGTATCAAATTTAGAGGGTGATTAGAGCATGGCAGAAATTAGAGACACCGCCCAAGCAAACTTGTTAGCAGGAACTCCAGAAGATGACCTGATTTTTGGTTTGACGGGCAATGACACCATTGCCGGAAACGCTGGTAATGACAGCATTTATGGAGGTAAGCAAAGCGATTTAATTGATGGGAATTCGGGTCAAGATTCGCTGTTTGGAGATTTAGATAACGACACTATTAACGGCGGAGAAGGTAACGATTTTTTAGTAGGCGGAAAAGGCAGCGATTCTATATCGGGAAACTCCGGCAATGATGTTTTGTCGGGCGATCGAGATACTGATATCCTGATAGGCGGAGACGGGGCAGACATATTTGTTTTGAGGCGCTACGCAGAGGCTGACCCTTTCCGTACCAGCGGCGGTGTTAATTTGGCAAATGCGGACGCGATCGCGGATTTTACAGTCGGTACAGATTTAATCGGTTTGGCGGGAGGTCTAAGTTTTAGCGACTTAAATATTCTCGAAGCTGGAAACGATACTGTTATTCAAGACCGGGTAACAGGAGAATTTCTCGCTACTCTCAGAGGGGTGAGACAAATCGCGATTAACCAGGCAAGTTTCACTAATAATATTAGCAGCGTTGTTCCCAATCCCCCGCCTCCAGCGCGGACAACGGCTTATGCTTTAACTCCTGCTAATCGGATTGTCGGTTTTAGTCTTTCCAATCCCGGAAGTGTGATCTCTGATTTGCCCGTGACTGGATTGCAAGCGGGAGAAAGTTTGCTGGGAATAGATTATCGGCCGGCTAACGGTTTGCTTTACGGTGTGGGTTCTAGCAATCGCTTGTATACTATCAATCCGAGAACCGGGGAAGCCAGTCAAGTCGGTAGCGGGCAGTTTGCTGTTCCCCTAACTCCGGGGGCTGCGGGTTTTGATTTCAATCCGACAGTCGATCGAATTCGGTTTGTCAATCAAGCCGATCAAAACGCCCGCCTCAACCCAGATAACGGGGCACTTGTGGATTTTGACACGCTGGCGGGGGGAATTCAACTCGACGGGAATTTAGCTTACCGGGCGGGCGATCGCAATTTTGGGTCAAATCCGGCGGCAGCAGGGGCTGCGTATGTGAATAACTTTGCCGGGGCAACTTCGACAACGCTGTTTGTAATTGACAGCGATTTGGATGTTTTGGTGCGACAAGATCCGCCGAATAATGGAGGGTTGAATACGATCGGATCTTTGGGAGTTGATGCTACTAGCGTTCTCGGCTTTGATGTCAAGAGTGTTGGCGGCCGCGAAGTGGCGGTAGCGGCGCTAGAAGTTAGTGGCGTTTCGGGCTTGTACAATATCAATTTAAGTACCGGTCAAGCTTCTTTCGCGGGTCAAATTGCCGACGGGAGACAGATTAACGGTTTGGCTTTGCCTTTGCCTACAGCTTACGCTTTAACTGTCAGAAATGGCGCTGAAACAATTGTCGGTTTTAACGAGGCGGCACCGCGGGCGATTCTCAGCGACGCAGCAGTTACTGGGTTGCTGCCGGGAGAAAGTTTGCTGGGAATAGATTTTCGCCCCGCTAACGGTGTGTTATACGGTGTGGGTTCTAGCAATCGCTTGTACGCCATCAATCCCGTTACTGGGCAAGCAAGTCCAGTCGGTAGCGGGCAGTTTGCTGTTCCCCTAACTCCGGGGGCTGCGGGTTTTGATTTCAATCCGACGGTCGATCGAATTCGGTTTGTCAATCAAGCCGGTCAAAACGCCCGCCTCAACCCAGATAACGGGGCACTTGTCGATTTTGACACGCTGACGGGGGGAATTCAACTCGACGGGAATTTGACTTATGCTGCGGGCGATCGCAATTTTGGCAATCCCGGCGCGGCAGCAGGGGCTGCGTATGTGAATAACTTTGCCGGGGCAACTTCGACAACGCTGTTTGCGATTGACACCAATTTAGATGTTTTGGTGCGTCAAGATCCGCCGAATAACGGAGTGTTGAATACGATCGGGTCTTTGGGAATTGATGCAGGTACCGTTCTCGGCTTTGATATCAGGAGTGTTGGCGGTAACGAGACGGCTTTGGCTGCGATCGAGGTTGGCGGAGTTTCCAGCCTGTACAATATCAATTTGACGACCGGTCAAGCTTCGATTGTCGGTCAAATTGGTGACGGGCGAGGGATTAAAGGTTTAGCACTGACTTTGATTTAACTGCTAGATTCCCAGCGATTTTAGATTGATTTTAGGCATCAATTATTTATTTTTTAGGTGGGAAATTGAAAAAAAGTCAACTTTTCTACACTCTCAAATTGCAGGACTAATGCCAACTGGCTACAAGTCGATGGTCATGTGACTGTTGGCATTAGTCCTAATTGTCAATCTAAAATCGTTTGGGCAATTCCCAATACTTCGGCTACGCGAGAGTACAAGTTCAAAATTCCAAATTCAAAATTCCCAACTTGAGGTAGCATATTATTTTGACAACAAAGATAAGATGTTATCTCAAGTTTTTTACTTGCTCCGTTCCCGCAGTGACGGCAAATATCTCTGTGCCAATCCCAATCCAGATGCGGCAGTTAGTTACCTGCTGATGTTTCGCGAAGACTATGAAGCTTTGAGCTATCTCAACGCCCACGCTGCTGAGGTTGCCGATCGATTCGGAGTAGAATCGATTTCCGGTTCATCTGTGAAAACACTGCTGGAACGTTGGGGATTTAACGGTGTGGGGGTTGTTCAAGACCCGCTGTTGCCGAATATTGAGTTTTTAAGGACTCGTTAAAGTTATTTTCCTTAAAATTGAACTCGAATCATGAATCTAAAAAAAAGGTTGCCACACTCTCCCTTTGCGATCGCCGCTTATTGCCTAATTATTGCGATCGGCATCATGTTTTGGGGCGGGCCGAGTTCTGTAGCTGGAGCAGTTGCAGAATTGAGAATTGGCGAAGGGTCTAGCTCTGAGTTAGCCCTTCGTGAAGGTCATCGAATGACGATCGTGTCCGGACATTCTTTTTCATGCGATTGGAAAGATGCCTCCAATAACATCAATCGATGTAGAACGAACCTGAAAGGTCGATCGCTTGAGATTGAATTTAAGGTAGAACCCTTTAAAGTACCGCAGTGTAATATTAGATACAGCGAACAATCGTTTCAATGCGGCGGTTCTAATGACTACCGCCACAAACCCGGTCAAGCCGATCTCTGGATAGAAAATTCTCTGGGCTTAACAGACTTCGATCGAATTTGGCTTTTTTTAACCAATCCATTAGCCAATCTCTTCGGAAATATTACCGAAATTGATTGGAATAATATAATACCTATTTTGACTTGGGTAGTAGCCATTCTAATTGCAGCGGCACTCCGTTTGCAATTTATGCAAACACCCAGGGTTGGGTCGAGATTTGCAGGTTTCATTCTAATCGTGCCGATATCAATATTAATCACACCGATCGTTTGGTGGTTTACACTATTAGTCTTGGTACTAACCGGACACGCTGATTGATAAAGTAATAATAAGTAATAGACATCTCCCATAATTATTGTGGAACAGGCCGTCCAGCCTGTTCTTCACAGCCTTTTTGGAAGATGTCTAATAAGTGATAAGTGATAAGTGATTAACTCTCGAATTATAATTTCCATTTTCAAGCGCGGAAGCAAAGAGAGTAGTCATGCGATAAAGCCGTTTCCCGAATTCTCGGATGAGATTCAAAATAGCGTTATCGATCGCCTCGCCTTAAACGGAACTTACACCGTGTAATGGCTGTAGCGATCGCCCGCTCGACCTTCCCGAGTCCGAAGCCCCATATCTAGTGCAAATTGTCAAATATATTAACCTTTTACCCTAAATCTGAATCCTGTTGTATATTCGTAGTCTGTTGATTTATTCCCACACGTCAGTACACAACATATGGTTCGAGAATTAGAACGATCGAGTGCCAGCGAGAAACGCAACCTGTCTGATTTCCCTGAAACAGCACCCGCAGCCAATCCAGTATTTTTCAGGACTTACAGCCGCCGTACCGAGACGGGAAGGGAGACTTGGGCCCAAGTGTGCGATCGAACAGTCAAGGGGTTGGCATCGCTTGGAAACCTCACCCCCGAAGAAACAGAACTGCTGCACCGGATGCAAAACCAGCTCAAAACCCTCGCTTCAGGCCGCTGGCTGTGGGTAGGCGGCAGCAAATGGATCGAGCAACCAGAGAATTTTTCCGGCGCATATAATTGCTCCTCAACAAATATTCTCGACTGGCGTTCCTTTGGTTTGTTGATGGATTTGGCAATGATGGGCTGCGGCACCGGCGCAGTCTTGGAAGCACAATATATTAGCCAACTGCCGCCGATTCGCAACCGCTTAACCCTAACCATGCAAGGCCAAATCGGCTATACACCCGCCCAGTTGCGCCGTCAAGAAACAGAAGTAAAAATAGCAGAAAAAACCGCAACTATTTATGTCGGAGATTCTCGCCAAGGTTGGGTAAACTCCTATCAAACTTTGCTGGAATTATCCACAGATGAAAGATTTGCAGGAGAAGTTCAAGTATTTATCGATTTGAGCGACGTTCGTCCGGTGGGAGAACCTTTAAAAGGTTTTGGCGGAGTAGCAAATCCCGTGAAATTACCCGACCTTTATCAGCGCTGCGCCGCTATTTTGAATAAAGCTTTAGGGCGGCAGTTAAATTCAGTTGAATGCTGCGTGTTGATAGATGAAGCGGCGGTGACAATTGTTGCTGGAAACATTAGAAGATCGGCCGGAATGCGTCAGTTTTATGCTGATGACGAACTCGGAGCAAATGCTAAAAATAATTTGTGGCAACAAGATGAAAGCGGCAACTGGAGAATAGATCCAGAACGCGATGCCCTTCGGATGGCCAACCATACGCGAGTTTTCCATACCAAACCTACACTAGAAGAATGTATTGATGCTGTCCGCAAACAGTATTACAGCGGGGAAGGTGCGATTCAATGGGCCGGGGAAGCTGTAGCTCGATCTAACGTTGATTTACTTTCAACACCGAGTCTTAGAAGTGAGTTTTTGAAAGCTTACGACGAAGGAAAAGCTAAAGATTGGTTGCAGGAACGCCATCCTAATATGAGTGCGGAAGAATTAGAGCATCGGTTAGTCCGTATGGGCTTAAACCCGTGTGGTAAGTAATTTTGCCTCACGTAAAAAACCTCGCAAAATCGGAGAAGACTGAGATGTTAACTCCGAGGTAAGTAGGGGAATTAAAAATCCTTTACCACCGTAGAGCGTACCGGGTGAACCTTCTTTTTTGAAGAATATAATCCTGGCAAGAGTGCGGGGCATTTACAACTACAGTAAATGAAAAAGTACGCCGAGCTACAGGTAAAATGGAATCTGTAGAACTAAAGGATAAAAAGCCTTTAGGGTAACAAAACTGGAAATCATCGGCTCTAACTTCCACTGTAATTTGGCGGAGGTTCACCTCAACCAAATTGACCCTTACAATTTCAAAGAACAGGAGGAAGCTTTCAGGGCTGCGGCTCTATCTGTGGCGGTACTTCTCAATCACAAATTTCTTGAACCCCGCTATCAATACAGCCGCGAACTAGACCCTATTGTCGGCGTATCTTTCACGGGATTGTTCGATTTCTTCGTTCACGCTTTTGGCGTTGAGTGGCTGCGCTGGTGGGTGGAAGGCCGCCCGCAAACTCCGCAAGGAATCGCTTTTAAACAGCGGGAAGAAGAGTATTTGACGGGTTGGCGCGAGATTGTGAATCGGGTAGTATGGGATTATTGCGATCGCCATTCCTTAAAACGCCCAAATCGCTGCACAACGGTTCAACCGTCGGGTACTAAATCTCTGCTGACAGGTGCTTCGCCGGGGTGGCATCCGCCGAAAGCCCAGCGTTTCATTCGCCGCATCACTTTCGGCAAAAACGACCCTGTAGCCCTCGCCTGCATCGACTACGGATACAACGTGATTCCGTCTCAATCTGACAAGGATGAAAACGGCAATTTGCTGAACAATCCCTTCGACGAACGCTGCACGGAATGGCTGGTAGAAATACCTGTTGCGGTAAGTTGGGCTGACTTGCCCGGTGCTGATGAAATTGATATTAACAAGTTCTCAGCGGCGGCACAAATGGACTTTTATATGCAGGTGCAAAAGTTCTATGTCAGACATAACACTTCGGCCACCATTGAACTGCGCGAAAATGAAGTGGAAAGTTTGGGCACTCGGATTTATGAAGCGATTCGCGATGATGAAGGCTACATTTCCGCAGCGCTTTTAGCTCGGTTTGATGCTCTTGAAACTTTCCCGCGTTTGCCCTTTGAACCGATAAACAAGGAAACTTACACCAAGATGGTGGAAGAGAGTTTAGCGCGCCGCGAAATAGATGTTTTTCATGCGGCACTAAGTCGCTATGACTTGGGTGAAATGATGGATTCGGGGCCGGCGGGCTGCGATTCTGATAAGTGTTTGATGCCGGAGACTAAGGCTATGTAATAGCGTTGAAAAAAATCCCCCAAACGGGGGATTTTTTTATGTTTTTAAGTGCTGGTTCAGCAAAAATCGTAGGGGTGGGTTCACCAACCATAATTGCCTAAAATCAATAATCTCGTAAACCCGCCCCCACCCAACGACTAATTGTCACTCCCTCCCCGTGTCCGGGAAGGGGTTATTTGAAAATTACCGATCGAATCTTCTGTCGCAAGTGTCAGCTTGCTGGGATTCTAGCAGGTCGGGGTTAAATATCACCGCGAATTTCCCGCCAGGAACCAAGCGACGGAGAATCTCTAGATGACCGTCCGCATCCGATCGAGTGCGGAACTGACCAACTGTCAACCGCTGCATTTTGGGTAGCAAACGAACCATAACCCAAGGGTAAAGTCGTTCTTTGTAAGGCATAATTAACTTGTCTCCATACGTATGGGAGCCAGAGCCAGTGCTGATAGGTTGGTAGCCGGGACGCACTGGCTTTCTGACGAACGTGATGTTCTCCTCTGATACTACGGACAATTTTTGGTTAAGTCAAGTTAACCATAGGAATTCTGAAATCGGTGCAGTGAATGAGTAGTGTGGGGGAAAAACTCAAACAGCGACGCCAATCGCTGTCTTTGACGCAGCAGCAAGTTGCTGATGAATTGGGCGTGACTGTAACCACTGTGAAAAATTGGGAAGCGGGCAGACATATTCCAAAACTCTATCTCGAACAGACGAAAGCATTGTGCGACCTCCTGAAGCTTTCCTTAGACGATTTGGTAGATTAATTTTTTTTTATTTTGGTAACTAATAGCAACATGATAAGAGGTGGAATTCCAGATGATATTCCTACTAATTTACAAGAGCAAATACGGGAGCATGTCAAGTTTGCGCGCGCTCGCTCTATTCTCAGTGCGTGCGATCGCTCCATTTTCGGAGTGAAGAGGGAAAAGTTGCTTCCAGGCAACAA